>PLTD01000038.1 GCA_003165335.1 Rhodospirillales bacterium
TCAGCCGGGGGAAGATGTTAAGGCCTGCACCTCATGACTAATCCGCGCATGGGTCATGCCGGGAACAAAAAACTCGTCCGACGCTGTTAATTCCCTAAGCCACCGTTTGAATTCCAAGGGAGTGTCGAAATGCGGTTGATCCTGATTATTCTGCTCGTCCTTTTGTTGGTCGGCTCGTTTCCGGTTTGGCCCTATAGCGCCCATTGGGGTTATTACCCGACCGGCGGTTTCAGTATTCTCGTCATCATCGTTCTGGTCGTCCTCTTCGCCGGTTGACGTCTTCACTCTTCGTCATTGCCGGCGTAGCCAAGCAATCCAGAGCCTCAAGCATTGAAGTCTGGATTGTTTCGACGCTACGGCAATCGCAAATGACTAAATCCAGCCCGAACAAGTGACATTGCCTCGCGTCCGGCATTGGGACGCGAGTTGGCGATGGGTTGGGTTAGGGATTACGGAAACAGCGATCGAAACCGGGCCGCGAACGGTTATTTCGGCGGGCCGCGATTGCCCCGGCGCTTCTTCGNNGGAGGTTTCTGGCGCGGCGGCCGCGTTGCGGCGTCAAGCTCGGCCGTTTCCGCCTCGGTCGGTTGGACGGTGATCGTCTCATGTTGCTCGGCGAGGATCATGACAGTATAAAAAGAACAAAGCATGATTATGGCAAAAAGATCTTGCGACTGCGCATTCTATGCGGTGGGCGTGAAATCGCAATTCGATCAAAGCCATGCTAGAAAGTCCGCCCATTCGCACTCGAAAATTCTATGAATGTCCCCGCAACGATGCCCGATATTCTGAAACGAATTCCTGCCTTCGCCGTTTTGGCAGCCGTCGTTGCGGCGCTCACGCTTCCGGTGCATGCCGCGGCCCTGCTCAGCGACGACTTCGGAGGCATGTCCGTTGACAAGACCCTGTGGCGCCTTCCCAAGTCCGAGACTTCGGCAGACGGCACCTTCGTCGGGCGGACGCAGTTTCGGGGAGGCGACAAAGCCGCGCTTCCGCCTGTCGCCGATGGTAACGTCTGTCTCGATATTCAGAGCTTCAACCGCAGACAATCGTCGTTCTACGGGACCGAGCTGATTTCCAACCAGGCGTTCTCGGTCGGGAAGGGGCTGGACATTACCGTTCGGGCCCGGATGAAAAATGCCGATTATCGCGGCATCGTTGGCGGTCTATTCCTCTATTCGCTGAGCACCGGCAGCAACACGATCCACGACGAGATCGATTTCGAGATGCTGACCAACGTGCCGGACAAGATCCAGACAAATATCTACGGCAACGAGGCGCTGGGTATCGGCCATTCGGAAATGGTCCCCTACCGGCTGGGTTCGATCGCCAACGAACACAGCTACGAAATCAAGTGGCAGCCCAACCGGGTCTCCTGGCTGATCGACGGCGAAGTCGTCCGCACGACGACCAGCAACATCCCGACCCGCCCGATGAATTTCTATCTGAACATCTGGGCGCCGGATAAATATTGGCCGCAAGGCTTCAGCGACACCATCCAGCCCTCGGACACTCAGGCGTCGAACATCGTCCTGGACTCGCTGTGCATCGCATCGGTGACAATCAAGCCGCTGAAGCCATAAGGCAGGTTGGCGAAGCGTAACCCACCCTCTGCAACCCGCTTCCCGCCCGGCATCCGGCAGTGGTATGATCCGCGCAACCGGCCGATCTAGCGGCCGTCGTTTGGGGAGGCAGTAATGGCCGCGGAATTTGATTGCGTGATTCGGGGTGGAACCGTCGTCGACGGGACCGGGCATGATCCGGTTGTGGCGGATGTCGCCATTCGTGACGGCAAGATCGCCGCGGTCGGCAAGATCGCCGGCAAGGGCACGCAGGAAATCGACGCTTCCGGCCGGCTGGTGACGCCCGGCTTCATCGATATTCACACCCATTATGACGGTCAGGCGATCTGGTCGACGCGGATGAACCCCTCGTCCTCCCATGGCGTGACGACGGTGGTGATGGGCAATTGCGGTGTCGGCTTCGCGCCCTGCCGCAAAGCCGATCACGACATGCTGATCAATGTCATGGAAGGGGTTGAGGATATTCCCGGCGCCGTCATGTCCGAAGGCCTGTCCTGGGACTGGGAAACCTTCCCGCAATATCTCGATGCTCTGGACGCCCGTCCGCGCGATATCGACACCGCCGCCTATCTGCCGCACTCGCCGCTGCGCGTCTATGCCATGGGCGAACGCGGGGCCAACCGCGAGCCGGCGACCCCTGAGGATCTGGCCCGCATGCGCGAATTGGCGCGTGAGGCTGTTGAGGCCGGGGCGCTGGGCTTTGCCACCTCCCGACTCCATATCCACCGCACTGCCGAAGGCGAAGCGATTCCCAGCTTCTCCTCGTCCGAGGCTGAACTTCAGGCCATCACCTCCGGCATGAAGCAGGCCGGCAAGGGTGTCATCCAGATGGTGATGGATTTCCCAGATGAGCAGTGGGCCAATCTGGCGATGCTGCGCCGTCTGGCTGAACAGTCGGGTCGCCCGGCCACCTTCACTATGGGCTCCGGCAATGCCGGCCCGGAAGGCTGGCGCGAAGGCTTGAAGCGGGTCGAGGACGCCAACAGTCACGGCGTGCCGATCACGGCGCAGGTTTTTCCGCGCCCGATCGGCCTGGTCCAGGGACATAATCTCTCGATCAATTCCTTCAGCGAATGCCCGACCTATAAGGCGATGTCGGGCCTGTCTTTCGAGGCCAAGATCGCCGAGCTGCACAAGCCCGAGGTTCGCGCCAAGCTGCTGACCGAAAAGCCCGGTGAGGGCACCATGCTTGCGATGCTGGCGCGCAATTACGACTGGATGTTCCCGCTCTCCGACCCGCCGGATTACGAGCCGCCGGCCGAAACCAGCGTCGGCGCCACCGCCCGCAGGCTCGGTGTCCCCCCAGAGGAAGTCATCTATGATTGGCTTCTCAAGGATAACGGCAAGGCGATGGTCTATGTCGCCTTGGGCAATTTCTATAACGCAAAGCTCGATTCCGTCCGCGAGATGCTGCAGCACGACAATACCGTGCTGGGGCTGGGCGACGGCGGTGCGCATTACGGCATGATCTGCGATGCCAGCTATCCGACCTTCATGTTGTCGCACTGGACCCGCGACCGGCCCGAGGGGCGTCTGCCGATCGCCTGGGCGGTCAAAGCCTTGGCCAATGATCCGGCCCGCGCCGTCGGGCTCAACGATCGCGGCATTCTGGCTCCCGGTTATAAGGCCGACATCAATGTCATCGATTACGACAAGCTGGCGCTCAACCAGCCGACCGTTGTCTACGATCTGCCGGCCGGCGGACGTCGCCTGGACCAGACCGCGCGCGGCTATGACATGATGATCGTCGCCGGCAAGGTCGTCTATCGCGGCGGCCAACCCACCGGCGAACTGCCGGGCAAGCTGGTGCGCGGCGCGCAGGCAATTTAGGGGTCATTGCGAGAAGCACAGCGACGAAGAAATCCAGAGCTGCAGGCACCTCGGCTTCTGGATTGCTTCGCTGCGCTCGCAATGACGGCGTTTAGAATCGACGAGGAGCAAAACCATGACCGCATCCGCAGCCTATCGTTTCATCGACAGCGACACCCATCTGACCGAGCCGGCGGATGTCTGGACCAGCCGGGTGCCCGCGAAGTGGAAGGACAAGGTTCCCAACGTCCGCTGGGTGAACGACGGCAAGTCGCAATGCTGGTTCGTCGGCGACAAGCAGATGTACGATGTCGGCTCCAGCGCCAACGCGGGCTGGCCGGAACCCTTTCCCAGCCATCCGCCGACCTATGCGACGGCCCATCCCGCGTCTTACGACGCTAAGGCGCGGCTCGAATATATGGACAGCATCGGCTGCTGGGCCCAGGTGGTCTATCCCAATGTCGGCGGGTTCGGCAGTCAGGAATTCCTCAAGATGGGGGACTCCGAACTCATGTTGGCCTGCGTCCAGGCCTATAACGATTTTCAGCGCGATTGGGCCGAGCCCGACCCGCGCCGCTTCGTCACCATGATCGCCCTGCCGTTCTGGAATGTCGAACAGGCGGTCAAGGAGATCGAGCGTTCGGCGAAGAAGGGACACAAGGGCGTTCTGTTCACCGCCGCGCCCCAGGATTACGGCTTGCCGGTTCTGGCGGACCGTCACTGGGACCCGCTGTGGGCTGCAGCGCAGGCGCATGATCTGCCGATCAGCTTCCATATCGGCAGCGGCGATTTCCTCGAGGAATCGAAGGATAACTACACGCAGAAACGGCTGAAGGCCGACGGCTGGGCCGTCACCTATGCACGGACGACGACCAATCTGCTTTTGGCCAATGCGATGCAGCTCGGCGATCTGCTGTTGTCTGGCGTATTGGCGCGCTATCCCACGCTGAAATTCGTCTCGGTGGAAAGCGGCATCGGCTGGATCCCCTTCCTGCTGGAATCGACCGATTATCATTTCAAGGCGGCCGATGTGCGCGGCGCCCGGCCCGAGTTCAAGATGCTGCCCAGCGAGTATTTCCACCGTCAGGTCTATGGCTGTTACTGGTTCGAAAAGGGCGTATCGGACGAGTTGTTGGACAAGGTCGGCATCGACAAGATCATGTTCGAAACCGACTTCCCGCACGTCACCTGCCTTTACGGCAATGTCGACGAGTCGATCGAAGCCGGTATCGGCGACAAACCCGAATCCGTGAAGCGCCGGATACTGTTCGATAACGCTGCCGAACTTTACAAAGTCGATCTGAATTAACGTCCCTTTTTCGAGGCCAATTCGTCATGTCAGAAAAAATCGTCCGTATCGGCGGCGCTTCGGGTGCGTTCGTCGACAGCGCCATGGCTGTCCCGCAGCTTTTGACCGTACCGGGGATCAACTATCTGATCTTTGACTATCTGGCCGAAGGGTCGATGGGTGTGTTCGGCCGGATGCAGGCCGCTAACCCGGCTTCCGGCTATTTGCCGGATTTTGTCGATGTCCATGTTGGCCCCTATCTGCAGGAGATAAAGGCCAAGGGAGTCAAGATCGTCTCCAATGCGGGCGGCCTCAACCCGCAAGGGTTGGCCGATGCATTGCGGCGCCGGGCCGACGAGATGGGTGTCAAGCTCACCATCGCCACCGTTGACGGCGACGATCTGCGGTCGCGCCTCGATGAACTGCGCAAGCGCGGCGTTAAGGAAATGTTCACCGGCGCCCCGCTACCGGACAAGATCCTCACCGCCAATGCCTATTTCGGCGGCTTCCCGATTGCCGACGCGCTGGCGCGCGGGGCGGATGTCGTGCTGACCGGCCGCGTGGTCGACAGCGCGCTCATACTTGGGCCGCTGATCCACGAGTTCGGCTGGAAACCTGAGGATTATGATCTTCTGTCGGCCGGAACCGTTGCCGGCCATCTATTGGAATGCGGCGCTCAGGTTTCGGGTGGCACCTTCACCGATTGGGCCGACGTGCCGGATTGGGCCCACACCGGTTATCCCGTCGGCGAATGCCGGGCCGACGGCAGTTGCGTCATCACCAAGCCGGATGGCACCGGCGGTCTTGTCTCGGTCGGCACGGTCGCCGAGCAACTGATGTACGAAGTGACCGACCCACAGGAATATATCGTCCCCGACGTGGTCGTCGATTTCACCACGGTGAATCTGAAACAAGAGGGGCCGAACCGGGTCCGCGTCTCAGGCGCCACAGGTTATGCGCCGACGCCCACCTATAAGGTCAGCGTCACCTATGACGACGGCTGGCGCTCTGTGGCGGTGACGCCGATTATCGGCGTCGACGCGGTAAAGCGGGCCGAGCGGCAGGCTGCAGCGATCCTGGAACGCACGCGCGAGATGCTGCGCGACCGCAATCTTGCCGATTGGCGTATCAGCCATACGGAAATCCTGGGCAATGAGGCCGGCTATGGTCACCGCGCCCGCCAGCAGGGCAGCCGCGAAGTGCTGATGAAGCTGGTGGTCGAACATGAAGACAAGAAGGCGGCCGACCTGTTTTGGCGCGAGCAGAACTCGGCGATCATGAATATGTCGGTCGGCTCCTCGATCGGGCTAGGCGGGGTCAGCATGCCGATCACTCAGCATTACTCCTTCCTGATCGACAAGACCGAACTCGAAGCCCGCGTGACGGTGGAAGGCGAAGCCCGGATTGTAAAGGTGCCGACCGCCGGCGGTTACCGGAAAGACAGCACGGTGCGCCCGCCGGTGCCGGCAGCGCCGCATGAGGCAGCCAACACGACCGTCCCGCTGGTGTCGCTCGCCTGGGCGCGCAGCGGGGAGAAGGGCGATCTGTTCAATGTCGCCGTCATCGCGCGGCGTCCGGACTATCTGGGATACATCCGCCAGGCCATGACCCCGGCGGCTATAGCCGACTGGTACCGGCATTTCCTGGCCGACAGCAATGCGCCCAAGATCCAGTCCTATGAAGTTCCGGGCATCGACGCGCTCAATTTCGTGGTAGATGAATCCATGGCCGGCGGCATCAACAAGTCCCCGCGGCTGGATTCCGGCGCCAAGGGCATGGCCCAGCAGCTCCTGGAGTTTCCGATCCCGGTGCCGGAAGCGGTGGCCTCCCGGGTCAACGCGTCGGCGCGAGCGGCATAACATTCTCCGTCATTGCGAGCACAGCGAAGCAATCCAGAGCCCTACCGCGCTGAAACTGGGCAAGCGGCTCTGGATTGCTTCGTCGCTGCGCTTCTCGCAATGACGGTGCGAGGGGAGCGTCAACAATGACGGACAAAATCGTCAAGATCGGCGGCGCGGCCGGCGCCTCGATCGACAGCGCCATTGCAGTGCCGCAGCTGCTCGCCGTGCCTGGCATGAATTACCTGATCTTCGACTATCTGGGCGAAGGCGCAATGGGCCTGTTCGCCAAGCTGCAGCAGATGGACCCGAACTCGGGCTATATGACCGATTTCATCGACGTCCATGTCGCGCCTTACATGAGCGAGCTGAAGGCCAAGGGCGTTAAGTTCGTGGCCAATGCCGGGGCGCTGAACCCGCGCGGGCTTGCGGCGGCTCTGGCCAAACGTGCGGCAGAACAGGGCGTGTTGCTCAAGATCGGCGTGGTCGACGGCGACGATCTGCGCGGCCGCGTGGAAGAACTGCGCGCCGAGCGCCATCGCGACATGTTCTCGGGCGCAGCCTTTCCCGACACGGTGCTCAGCATCAACGCCTATCTCGGCGGCTTTCCCATCGCTGCGGCGCTGGCCGAAGGGGCAGATATTGTCGTCACCGGCCGTGTTGTCGACAGCGCGCTGATCTTGGGTCCTTTGATCCATGAATTCGGCTGGAAGCCGACGGATTACCAGTTGCTCGCCGCCGGCACCGCTGCCGGCCACCTGCTGGAATGCGGCGCGCAATCGACCGGCGGCACATTCACCGATTGGCGCGACGTCCCCGATTGGGCCCACGCCGGCTATCCGGTCGGCGAATGCCATGCCGACGGCACCATTGTGATGACTAAGCCCGAGGGCTCCGGCGGCCTCTGCTCCGTCGGCACGGTGGCCGAGCAGCTACTTTACGAGGTCAGCGACCCGCAGGCCTATATCGTGCCCGATGTCGTCTGCGACTTCAGCGGCGTTAGGCTGGAGCAGATCGGTCCAGACCGCGTTAAGGTCACCGGCGTAAAAGGCTATGCCCCGACAGCGACCTACAAGGTCTGCGTCATCTATGAAGACGGCTGGCGCGCGACTTCGGTGATGCCGATCGTCGGCATCGACGCCGCCGCTAAGGCCGAGCGTCAGGCCGGCGCGATCCTGGAGCGAACCCGAGAGATGTTGCGCGACCGCAACCTGGGCGATTTCCGCATGACCCATGTCGAGATTCTGGACGGGGAGGGCAGCTACGGCGCTCACCGCCGCGGCGGTGGGATGGCGCGCGAGGCGATCTCCAAGGTCGCGGTCGAGCATGACGACAAACGCGCTGTCGATATCTTCTGGCGGGAACAGTTCTCCGCGATGATGAATATGTCTGTCGGTAGCACCATCGGCAGTCTGGCAGGTTTCGGCCGCGGGCCCGGGCCGGTGACCAGGATGTTTTCCTTCCTGTTGCACAAGGAGAAGTTGTACGCCAACGTGCTGGTCGACGGGCGCGAAGTTCCGTTCCGTGCGGGCAGGGCGGATGTGTTCCGGCCGTCTATGGTCGAACGACCACCGGCGCCGCCTGAACCGCAAGACGCCGACACCGTGTCCACTGTGCCGCTGATTTCGCTGGCTTGGGCGCGCAGTGGCGACAAGGGGGACCTGTTCAATGTCGGCGTTATCGCCCGCAAACCGGAATATTTGCCCTATATTCGTGCCGCACTGACGCCTGAGGCGGTGAGGGACTGGTACGCCCATTTCGGTGCGACACGGGTCGACCGCTTCGACCTTCCCGGCTTCAACGCGCTCAATTTCGTCGTCGACGAATCGCTTGCGGGCGGCATCAACAATTCCCCGCGTCTGGACGCCGCCGCTAAGGGAATGGCCCAGCAGCTGTTGGAATTCCCGGTACCGGTGTCGCGCGCGCTGGCGGGGGCGCTGTAATGAGGATCGAACAAAACCCCGGTTACGATCCGGCCAATGTCGTGCGCTCCGAAATCGTTGAGATCCAAGCCCCGGCCTCGGTCGTCTGGGAAATCCTGACGGACCTGCCGCGATACGGCGAATGGAACCCTTTTTGCGTGAAAGCGGTCTCGACGCTGCAGATAGGCGCGCCGATCGAGATGACACTCACCAACTATTGGAACAGCGAATTGGCAGTCAACGTGGAGTATGTGTGTGCTGCGGACCGCGAAAAAATGTTGTCCTGGCAGCTCCCATATACGCCCGAATGGCCCTACGCCGCGCGCCGCGACCAGGTACTCGTGGCGCTGGGGCCAAGCCGCTGCTCATACCAGTCTATCAATGCCTTCTTCGGCGACACCGGTGTGCACGTAAAGCGCTTCTGCGGCGATTGGGTGAAGACCGCCTTCGACGCCACGGCGCAGGCGCTCAAAGCCCGGGCCGAGGCGATGTACCGGCCTTAAGGCGTCGTCGTCAGGCAAACTTGGAAATTACGTCGTCCGCATAGCGCCTGATGGCGTCGGTCTCGAGCTGCAGGTCCTTCGTACCGGGGCTATAGATTTGCCATGGCTGGGTCATGATGCGTGTCACGCCCTGGTCCTCCAGGCGCCTGTAGCCGTCGATGTCGAACACGTCCATCGGCGTTGCCAGCACATCGAAATCGTTCGGCTCGCGGCCGTATTCCTTGCGATATTCGCGGATCTTCTTGATGCTCTCGACGATATCGGCCGCCGATTGCAGATCTGTCAGCCAGCCGTCGGCGATGCGCGCTGTGCGGCGCAGCGCGGCTTCCGAAATGCCGCCCACCCAGATCGGAATCGGCTTAGTCGGAGGCGGGTTCATCTCAATACGGTCGAAATTATAATGCTTGCCGTGATACTCGACATATTCGCCGGTCCACAGCAGCTTCATGATCTCGATCATCTCGTCCGCACGTTTGCCGCGAGTTGAGAATTCCTGCCCCAAAAGTTCGAACTCGTCTTTCGACCAGCCTACGCCGATGGTCAGCACGACCCGGTTGTCCGAAATGACCGCGGCGGTCGAAACCGCTTTGGCGACCAAGAACGGGTTGCGCGCCGGCAGAACGAAGGCATTGGTGGTAAAGCGCAGCCGCTTGGTCACCGTCGCAAAGGCGCCCATCATGACGATCTGGTCGGGCCAATCGGTATATTCGGGCCAGCGCCGCGAACCGTCCTCAGTGTAGGGATAGGGGACGGTCAGCGTCTCGGGGTTCACCGTGTGGTCCGACAGCGTGATCATGTCCCATCCGGTCTGGTCTGCCGCAATGGCCAATGCCGGCAAATGTGCGACCGGTGTGAATGAGCCGGAAAGAACGAATTTCATGGTTTCCCCAAATTTGCACGTCGGATTGCGGCCGGTCCCGGTCCTTAGGGCCTGCGCTTGAAAGAACAACTGACTAAGCCCACGACGCCATGGCGGTCCAGAGGCAAATCGCAACAATTTATAGCCAGTTGTGAGAATTCGGGGAACTAGATCGCCCGGCGGCTGTTCTTACAGCACTACGGAAATTTTATCCGTGTCCGGACAAAAATATAGAGGCTAATCCAAATGCAAGCCCCGACCCCAAATTCGGCCGTCAGCACCGCCTCCAAGTCACTTTGGGAGCGTCGCGCTTTCGAGAAGCAGCTGCTGAACATCATTCCCGACCTTCGCGCCTTTGCCCGCTTTCTGGCCGGTAACCCGACTGAAGCCGACGATCTGGTGCAGGATACAGTCGTGCGCGCGCTTAATGCCTATGAGCATTTCGACCTCACCACCAATATCAAGGCCTGGACCTTCACCATCCTGCGCAACATCAGGATCAATTCCTATCGTAAGCGCCGGTTCGAGGAATTGGATGACGCGACCATGGCGACAATGTCGGTCAAGGCCAACCAGGAAGACTGCATTGAATTGAAAGAGGTTATTTGCGCCCTGGAGACTCTGCCCAAAGCGCAGCGCGAGGTCATCACCTTAGTCCGCGCAGGCGGCCTTTCCTACGAAGAAGCGGCCGTTATCATGGGCTGCAAGCTCGGTACGATCAAAAGCCGCGTCAACCGCGCCGACGCCGCTCTTCGCGCCGTGCTTGGCACAGATTTCCGCGGCCCGCGCCCGGTGCGGCAGACCTCGATCGCGACCGAGGATTTGCACGTCTGATCGCCTGATCCGTCAAGCACAGTTCTAAACGCCCCTGTGGGAAACTGCAGGGGCGTTTCCATGTCCGCCTCGCAACAAAACTCCGGGACGCGCAAGCATCTAGCTGCTACATAGCCGCTTCTGGCGGCTTTAGACCGCGATCCATAGGGCAGGGAACGCAAGCACGATGAACGCGCACTCTTTCGGTTCGATCAAACAGGTCGCCTATATGGTCGAAGATCTGGAGGCCACCCTCGAGCATTGGAGCCGCTTTTCCGGCATCGGTCCCTGGACGATCTATAAGAATGTCACCATGAACGGCTGGGTTCGGGGCCAGGACACGACCATCACGATGCATGTCGGCCTATCCTATCAGGACGAGCTGCAGATCGAGATCATCCAACCGGTCAGCAAGACGGTGTCGCCTTATCAGCGTGCAGATGGCAGCATAATGGTTGGCATGCACCATATGGCCTGGATGACCGAAACTTTCGATGAAGATGTCGCCAAGGCCAAGGCGCGCGGCATGATCCACTGTTTCTCCGCGTCCAATGCGGCCTCCAAAGTCGCCTATTTCGAATCCCCGTTGGAGCCTGGCATCCTGTTCGAATTCATCCAGGTGAACCCGGTGATTCAGGATGCGTTTGATCAGGGCGTCATTGCTTCGCGCAACTGGGACGGCCGCGAGCATATCGCCCAGGTCATCGATTTCTCGGCGTTCTGAATCATGAGCGGATTTGCTAAGCCGGCGCTGCTGAAGGCGTCGGCCGTCGTCACCTGGACCGAGGAGGCGGACGTAGTCGTGGTCGGGATGGGCATCGCCGGTGCCTGCGCGGCGCTCGAGGCCAAGGCTGCCGGTGCAGACGTGCTGGTGCTTGAGCGCGGTAGTGGCGTCAGCGGCACAACAACCAATGCTGCCGGCCATTTCTATCTGGGCGGCGGCACGCCGGTGCAGGTCGCCTGCGGCTTCGAAGATACCGCGCAGGATATGTACGATTACCTGACTGCGGTGACACCAGACCCGGCACCCGCAAAGATCCGCCTCTACTGCGATGAAAGCGTCAGTCACTTCCATTGGTTGGAAGCTCATGGCGTTCCCTTCGACCGGTCCTACTATCCATATAAAAGCGTGGTCCAGCCGACCCGCGAATGCCTGATCTGGACTGGAAATGAGAAGGTCTGGCCCTATCGCGAACAGGCGAAACCGGCTCCGCGCGGCCATAAGGTCGCCTTTGACGGTGAAGAGGGCGGTGGTGCCCTAGCAGTTCAGACGCTTGCCGCAAAGGCGCAGGAATTGGGCGTGCGCGCCCTGTTTGATGTTCGTGTGCGTGAATTGATCGCCGACGAGAGCGGCCGCATCGTCGGCGTCCGTGCCACCCATTTCGATGAGGTATTGTTTATCAAGGCCCGCCGCGCCGTGATCCTGGCCGCAGGCGGATTCGGCATGAATCTGGAGATGGTCGCGCATTATGTGCCCGACCTGTCGCCGCCGACATTCGTTCAGGGCGGCCCGAACGATGATGGGACCAGCATCTTGCTCGGTATGTCCGCGGGTGGCGATGTCCGCAATATGGAAAAGCCCTTCATAACCTGCCCTTTCTACCCGCCGGAGCAGTTGCTGAAGGGCATCTTGGTGAACAAGTTAGGCAAGCGGTTCGTCGCCGAAGACAGCTATCACAGCCGCAGCGCCGTGATCTCCCGCGAGCAGCCCGACGGTATCTGTTACCTGATCGTCGACGCCTCCATATTTGCCTATCCGCGCTTTGCCGAGATGATGAACCAGCAGCTTGTCGACGGCTGGGAGTCGATCGCCGAGATGGAGGCGGGCCTCGGCCTGCCTCCGGGCTCTCTAGTGAAAACCATGGGCGACTATAACTTCCATGCCCAAAGCGGTCAGGACCCCGAATTCCATAAATACCCCGATTGGGTCGCGCCGCTGACCAACGGGCCGTACGCGGCCTTCGATCTGTCCGTCGGAAAGGCGGTATACACCGGCTTCACCCTGGGCGGACTCGCGGTCTCGGTCGATGCGGAGGTGCTGACCCCTGAAGGCAAGCCGGTGCCCGGCCTCTACGCCGCCGGCGCCTGCGCCTCCAACATCGCTCAGGACAGCCGCGGCTATGCCAGTGGTACCTGTATCGGCGAAGCTTCCTTCTTCGGTCGGCGAGGTGGAAGACACGCGGCGCGCTCTTAAGGGAATCCTTGCCAACCAAGCGCTCGAATGGTTTCGTGCTAAAAAGGCAGCGCGACTTTGCGGGAAATATTGGGGAGGGCAGGGCAATGAGATTGCTGGCGACGGTTGGACTATGTCTCGCAATATCGGCAGCCCATGCCGCTAACGCGCCGGACGGTGCGAAGCTCTTCGCCGACCGCTGCGCCGCCTGCCACGATCATCCCCAGGGTCGCATTCCGCCACGCTATATTCTGAACCGCCTGTGGCCCGATCAGGTTGTGACCGCCCTGACCGCCGGGCCGATGAAGCAGCAGGCAGCGGGCCTCAGCCAGGACGATATCGGCGCACTGGTCTTCTTCCTGACTCGCAAGCAGGCCGGCGGCGCCGAGCCCGATCCCAATGCCAATCTCTGCACAACGCCTGCCGGGCCGATCGACCTGGACGGGCCGCGCTGGAACGGTTGGGGCCGCGACATCGAGAATACCCGCTTCCAGCCCGACCCGGGCATTGCCGCCCAGGACGTGCCGCGGCTCAAGGTCAAATGGGCCTTCGCCTATCCGGGCGGCGAGACGGTGGGCCAGCCGGTGATCGTCGGCGACAGGCTGTTCGTCAGCAGCGTCAATGGCCGCATCTTTTCCCTCGACGCCAAGACCGGCTGCACCTATTGGAGCTTCAAGGCCGAGGCCCCGGTCAAGGGGGCGATCACCATCGGCGCGCGTATCGGGAAAGGGCCTGCAGCTGCAGCCTATTTCGCCGACATGGATGCATTCATCTATGCGATCGACGCCGAAACCGGGAAATTGATCTGGAAGGTCAAGGGCGATCCACACCCGATGGCTCAGATCCGCGGCTCAGTAAAGCTCTATCGCGGACGGCTTTATGTCCCTATCTCCTCGGGTGAGGAGAATGCCAGCGCCGACCCAGCCTATCCCTGCTGCACTTTCCGCGGCGGTGTCGTCGCGATTGATGACGCGACGGGAAAGATTGTCTGGCGGGCCCACACGATTACTGAGAAGCCCAGGAAAATCGGCAAAAATCCCGCTGGATCTCAGATTTACGGCCCGGCCGGCGCTTCGGTATGGAATTCGCCGACCATCGACGCTGAGCGGCGGCGGATCTATGTCGGCACGGGCAATTCCTACAGCCGGCTCGACAATCCTGCGACCGATTCCGTCATGGCCTTCGATCTCGATACCGGCAAGCGCATATGGTTTACCCAGGCGACCCAGCACGATACCTGGGTCATCTGCACGGAGCCGGGAACGGGGAACTGCCCCGCGAAAATCGGCCCCGACTTCGATTTCGGCAGTTCGGTCGCGCTACGCACCGCCTCGAACGGCAGGCAGGTGCTGCTGGCGGGGCAGAAAAGTGGCGCGGTCTACGGATTTGATCCCGAAGACGGCAAGATCCTTTGGCGGGTCAAGGCTGGCCTTGGCGGGGCCTTCGGCGGGATCGAGCATGGTGTCGCCGCCGAAGGCGACAAGCTCTATGTCCCTGTGTCGGATTTCACCCCGACCATCGCTGTCCCGGCCGATCAGTTGGTGCCGCATAAGGCGGGCGGTCTGTTGGCACTCGACATCACAACCGGCAAACAGCTTTGGCGCACCCCATCGCCCGAACCGGGTTGCGCCTGGGGAACTGAGAACTGTTCCGCCGCGCAGGCGGCTTCGGCCGCGGTAATTCCCGGCATCGTCTTCTCCAGCGCCCTCGACGGGCATATCCGCGCCTATGCGTCCGATACCGGCGCAATCGTTTGGGATTACGACACCGCCCACGGCTTCGACGGTGTCAACGGCGCCAAGGTCAACGGCGGCGCAATTTCAGGCTATGGACAGACCATCGCCGGCGGCATGGTCTATGTGAACTCCGGCGGCGGCTATTTCGGCCCACCGGGCAACGCGCTCCTGGCCTTCACGGTGGACGGGAAGTAAGGCTGAGGAAGCTCGCGTAATCTGGTTTTAGCTATGATTAATATTTTCAGTTGCTAGTTGCACCCTAAGTGTTATCATAAGTAACACTACTATGGATAGCGGACTCATGGACGACAGCCTTCCCGATCTCGGCGATGTTCAGCGTGAGATTATGCATTTGGTCTGGGAGCATGGTCCCGTGAGCGCAGAGACCGTGCGGGAGCGGCTGGACCGCCCGCTTAAGGAATCCACTGTCCGGACGGTTCTACGGCGCCTGGAAGAAAAGGGTTACGTCACTCACAGGGTCGACGGGCGTACCTATATCTACAAGGCGGCCGAGGCGCGGGAGCGGGTGGCTGCCAAGGCAGTGAAGCAGATCGTCGACTGGTTCTGCAACGGGTCGCTCGAAGAGGTGCTGTTGGGCATGGTCGACAGCAAGATACTGGACCGGGGGGAGTTGCAGGCGCTCGCCGACAAGATCGCCGATGCCAAGGGGAGGAAGACATGACGCTCTGCCTGTTTCTGGAATCCGCGCTTCGCTCGCTCGTGCTCGGTGTCGTCATGTGGCTTGGCCTGAAAACCTTTCGAGTACGAAATCCTCAAGTTGAGCTCATGGCCTGGACTGTTGTCCTCGCCACCGCCCTGGCGATGCCGCTTCTGCTGCAAGTCGCGACGGTTTCGATCCCGCCTCGCATGTCAGTGCCGGCATCGGTCGCCAGTGTCATGACGGCACAACCTGCGCCCGTGTCCTTCGAGGCGCCTTCGTCTTGGGTCGATCCCATCATGCCGCCACCGTCGCAAGCGGTGACGCCGCAGCCGTTCGATTGGGCGGCATGGGCCTGGGTGGGCTATCTGCTGATCACCGGCGTGCTGCTGCTCAGACTGTCGATCGGCGTCGCGATGACCTGGCGCCTGTCACGCACCGCCCGGCCGGTTCGGGAGGATTGGGCAGGCAACGCTGACGTTCGGATCTGCAATGAAATCGGTATGCCGGTCACCTTCGGGTGGGTCATCCTGCTGCCCGCCGACTGCGCTGAATGGTCCGCGCTCAAGCGGCAGGCAGTGCTGTCGCATGAGCGATCCCATGTCGCGCGCGGCGACTACCTTGTGTTGCTGCTGGCCACTCTTCACCGCGCGCTGTTCTGGTTCAATCCGCTATCCTGGTGGCTGCTCAATCGCCTAGCCGTATTGATGGAATCCGCCAGCGACGATGCGGCGGTAGCGGCTTTGCGCGACCGTTTCTCTTATGCCGAAGTCCTGCTCGACATCGCTTCGTGCGGAGGCCGCCCGCCCGCCGGTGTCGCGATGGCTCGAGCGTCGACTGTAGCTGGCCGTGTCGCACGAATCCTGCGCGAAAACACGCTTCCGGTGAAGCTCGGATGGCAGGGGCGGGCGCTTGTGGCCGCGACCCTATTGCCGGTAACCGCTATGGCAGCAGTAACGATTACGCAATCAATGCCGACAGAGTCCCTCCAGTCCTTTGCCGAAGGGATGCCTGCGCTCAGCGCCGTCGAACTCGCTCCCGTTTCACTGGGGAACCTGGCGCCAAACTTGCTTGCACCGCCGCGCATGCAATACAGAGTTTTGCCGGTTGCTATAAAAGCTCAGGTAACTGTCGCCCCGATGCCGGCAACGATTCCTGCCGTGGCATCCTCAGATACGACAGACGCATCCTCTCAGCCCCCGGCGTCGGATGGCGCCAAGCCCGTGGATATGAGTGGGACATGGACCATGGTCTCGGGGGGCCTCGGCGTATCATGCACCTTTCAGCAGACCGGCAACACACTGGCTGGAACTTGTAAGACGCTCTCACAAGAAGGTCCTGTAAAGGGCTTGATCGATGGCCGAAAAGTCGAGTGGCGATGGCTCTTTAACGGCGGGAAAGTCGGTATTATCCACGATTTCAAGGTTGCGGAATATAAGGCTACCTTGCTTCCGGACAACCGCCTGGAAGGCGGATATTACGTCTACAACACTTACGACAAATTCCATCCCAGCTTCGATTACAAAACTTCAATTCTTATCCCGCGGCCACCCGGGCGATATTTTATGGCGAAACACGCCGTTGCTCCGGTATCCGCGATACCGACACTGCCGGCGCAATCGGCCGCTGTTCAGGAACCTGCCGCGCGCCCCGTCGCCGCTGACGGAATCCAACCGGCAAATATGACCGGAACCTGGAGCATATTCGGAATCCCGCCGAACCAGAGATTGCGCAGCGACGTGGGGCCGCCCTTGCGGCCTTCCTACTGCTCCTTCCGGCAAACCGGTAACACGCTCAGCGGCACCTGCAAGAATAACTTTTTCGAAAACGCGGTGACCGGTTCGGTGACAGGCCGGACTGTTCATTTCGATTGGATATACTGGTTGGGATTGCACCCCAACGACAACCCGGCATTCACGCTCCGGCGTGCCTCGTTCGACGGAACGATCGGCCCCGACAACGTTCTCCACGGCACATACAAGAACAGATTCGCCTACCGGCCCGAGCCGCGTACCCCAGGGGGAACCTTCTGGGCAGAAAAACAGCCATCCGACCCGTCGTGAGATTAAATCGTCATGGCGGCTGCGCTTGCTCGGCAGCCTTGTTCCCTAATTCCCGGCCAGCGTGCGTTTGAAAAACGCCAGATAGGTCTTCCACAACTGGACCGCCTTGGCCGGCGTCCTGACGCCGTGCCGCTCGCCCGGATAGAGCATCAGGTCAAACGGGATCGATTTGCTTTGCAGCTCGGCCATGATCCGGGTCGAGTTCTCGAAGACGACATTGTCGTCTGCCATGCCGTGCAACAACAGCAGGCGCGGCGCGCTCGGCTTGCCGAGTTCCGCCAACCGGGGCAGCAGAGCTGCCGCGTCGTAGGCGGCTCCGTCCTGCCGTGGGTCGCCCATATAGCGTTCTGTGTAATGCGTGTCGTACAGCCGCCAGTCAGACGGTGGCCCGCCCGCTGCTCCAGCGCGAAAGCCTGAACCGGGCTCGGTCAGCAGGCGAATTGTCATGAACCCGCCATAGGACCAGCCCATGATGCCGATCCGCTTGGGATCGACATAGGGCAGGGCGGCGAGGAATCGCTCGCCCAATATCTGATCCTTCACCTCAGGCCCGCCCAACTGCTTGTGGATCGGCGCTTCGAATTTCAGACCCCGATTCGATGAACCCCGATTGTCCAGCCTGAACAGCACAAACCCCGCCTGGGTCAGCAGCTGATCCCGCCCGTCGGCCCAGCTTTCGCTGACCTCTGATGCCAGCGGCCCGCCATATACGCTGACGATCGCGGGGTAGCGCCGCTTGGGGTCGAACCCATAAGGCTTGGTGATCGCATAATGCAGAACCTGGCCGTCCTCGGCGATCAGCGTGCCGAACTCCGGATAGGTCTTGTGATCCAGATAGGCGAAATAGGGGTGGCTGGAATCCAGCCTGTTCTCATCGATCCACGACAGACGCTTCCCGTCGATGCCATAGAGCGCGGTCTGCCGCGGCGTGTGCGGGTCGCTATAGGCGCCGACAAAGCTGCCGCAGTCCTTGGCAAGCTCAATGGTCCACCAGCCATGGCCGGTGGTCATTTTTTTGGGCTCGCCCGCCTCACGATAGTTGACGGCGTAAAGATGCCGCTCCAATGGGCTGTCCTTTGAGGCGATGAAATAGAGAATGCCGCTTTCTTCATCGATTCCTGCGACCGCTCGTGCATGAAGTCCGGCCCCGCTTCCCTCGGCCAAAGGCCAGTCGCCGTGCGTGATCGGGCGGATCAGAGTGCCGTCTGCCTTATAGAGATACAGGTGGTGAAAGCCGGTGCGCTCGGACCCCCAGACGAAATCGCCGTTCTTCAGCGGCGTGAAATCGTCGTTGAGATTGATCCACGGGTTTTGCTGTTCGCTGACGATGATCTTGGCCGCCCCGGTTAGCGGATCGACCGCCAGCAGGTCGAGACCGGTCTGGTCTCGGCTTTCACGCTGGACATACAGCGTCTTGGAATCCTTCGACCAATCGACGCGTGAGAGATAGATATCTGCGTCTTGTCCAAGGTCCACCTTGACCCTCGGGCCTCCGCCGGTCGCCGTCACATAAAGCTCGACGAGCGCGTTCGGCCGACCGGCGCGGGGATAGCGCTGACTGACGACGCTGACGCCCTCCGCCCCGATATCGAACCGCGGCACGATATCGACACCGGATTCATCGACACGGGTAAATGCGATCCGCTGGTCGTCCGGCGATGTCCAATAGCCGGTGAAGCGGTTCATTTCCTCTTGCGCGACGAACTCCGCCACGCCGTAAGAAACTGCATCCTTGCCGTCGGTGGTCAGTGCCGTGTCCTGGCCCGATTTAAGGTCGATCAGACGCAGATTTTGGTCGCGCACATAAGTAACGAAGCCGCCCTTTGGGCTGATCTTGGCATCGGTCGCGCCGCCGCCCGTGTTACCCAGCTTTTTGACCGCGCCCGTCTGTGCGTCGGCGAGATAGAGTTCGCCCGCCGCGGGGATCAGGATCGCCCTGCCTGCCTCATCCCAAATGTAGTCGGTGACGCCATGGTCGCCGGCGATGCGCTGCCTCTCGCGCCGGCCCTTTTCTGCTTCGCTTAAGCGCGCGCCCTTGGGCTCGACCACAGATCCCTCGATCAGCCGCCTTGCTTCGCCGCCTGAGATCGGCCTGATCCAAAGATCGAATGTGGTCTGGTCGTCCGGCTCGGCCTTCAAATAGGTGACGGCGCTGCCGTCGGGCGACAGTTGTACCCCGCGCGGGGCCGGCCCGTTTAACGACGGCGGTGCGAACACCCGCTCGACCGGCAGTTCCGCTGCCGTGGCGATGACGGAAATTGCGGCCAGCAGGCCGCCCAGCAAAACAGTCTTGATCACGTTAAGCCAACACGAACCTCAGCGCGCCTTCCAGAGTCCGTCTTGCCCGTTCCAGCGGCGTTACCCCGGCGTCGCGCAGAGATTTCAATGGCACTTCGACGCCCATCGTGACGCCCTGTGGAATTGCCGCAACGAAGTCCGCCAGCGGGAACTCGCCCTCGCCGGGGATCTGCCGCTGCTCGAAACCTTCGTTGGTCCATTCCTCCTGCGGCAGGTCCATCGGTCCGTCGCAGATCTGGGCATAGCCGATCAGCTTCGGGTCGATGGCCTTGAGCGCGGCGGGCGTGTCCCCGGTGCGGATCAGATGCATGATGTCGACTGTGATACCGGCGTTGCTTTGCCCGGTTCCGGTGACGAAGGCGACCGCATCAGCCAGGGTGCGGACCTGACCCATGGAAATGAACTCGACATTGACCTTCAACCCGTATTCCGCCCCCATCCGGCACAGAGCGCCGAATTTATCCAGCGCGCGCGCCGCCTCCGGGTCCCAGGCGTTGATCGCCACCAGCGAACTCGCACCCAGTTCTGCTCCGAGCGCCACAGCAGGACGAAAATCCGCAACCACCGCTTCGGGTGTCAAGTTGAAACATTCCATATTGCCGAGCCTAACACCGGTTTCGCGCATCCGGCTCTGGGTTTCGGCCCGGTTCTGCTGGGTCACCAGCGGCAATTCCGCCTTGAGCGGAAGCTGCGTCCACAGGCTGACAAATGGGTAACCCAGCTCCGCCGCGATCGTGATTAGTTCGGGTGCGGACGCATCGAAGATCGACAGATGGTCGAGCGATAACTGCATGATTGAAGACTCCTCAGGCGACGCGTCTGTTTACGGCAGATTCTTCGCTTCCGATTTCAGCCGCAAAAGTTCCAGTAAAACGCGGTCGCGGTCTTGGGTCACGATTTCGATCGATCGTCCGGACAACTCGTCGTCCCCTCCAGCCACCAGCTTGGCTTTCAGTGGTTCGTCGATCGTGATGTCGTGCATGTCTGCCCACCAACTCTCGATCGGCGGTCCCAGATGGTCCAGTACATGTTTGAGACCGCCCGCTCCACCGGAGAGATGCAGGTTGAGGAACGGACCCAGCAGCGCCCAGCGCAGTCCCGGTCCCTCTGCAATCGCCGTGTCGATATCCGCAACCGAAGCGACGCCTTCTTTCACGAGAGAGAAGGCCTCGCGCCACAGCGCCGCCTGCAGGCGGTTGGCGACATGGCCCTTCACCTCTTTCTTCAGATGGATCGGCCGCTTGCCCACTGCAGCATAGAATGCCATTGCGGTCTCAATCGCCGCGGCGGACGCTGCAGCCCCACCGACGACCTCGACCAGCGGGATCAGATGCGGCGGGTTGAACGGATGGCCGACCAGCACGCGCTCAGGCCGCGAACAGGCGGTTTGAACCTCGCTGATCAATATGCCGGACGAACTCGTGGCAATGACGACATCCGGGCGCGCGGCGGCGTCCATGCGGCGATAAAGCTCACGCTTGATCTCCAGCCGTTCCGGGCCGCTTTCCTGAATGAAATCGGCGTCGCGAACCGCCTCTTCCAGCGATGATGTGAAGGTGAGGCGCGATTGCGATGCCCCCGCCGACAGGCCCAGCGTCTCCATTGCGGCCCATTGGCGAGCGACAATGGCGCGTAGCGTTTTTTCTGCCTCGGGGGCAGGGTCGGTCGCGACGACATCCAGCCCTTTTGCTAAAAACAAAGTGGCCCAGCTCGCGCCGATGACGCCGGTTCCCACCAATGCAACTTTACTGACTTTCATGATCCCTCCCCGAAGAATTGTGCTTTAACATGTCGCAAACAGGTTCGGGGAAAAACAATATGACAAAGACGAATGAGGTCGCGCTGGTCGGGTTGACTGGCAAGGTTGCCCTAGTGACCGGCGGCGGCGCCGGGATCGGCCGCTCGATCGCCGAGACATACGCCGCCTTAGGCATGAAGATCGCGGTCATCGAGATCGACCCGCAGCGCGCCGAGGCTGTACGAGCCTCCCTTCAAGTCGCTGGCGCCGATGCTCTGGTGATCGAAGGCGACGCCGATAACATTCCGCAGGTCACTGCGGCGATGGCGCGGATCGGGGAGCGTTTCGGCAGGCTGGACGTGCTGGTCAATAATGTCGGTGATTTCCTGAAAATGGGCGGCCCGTTCGGCAACTCGACCGAAGACCAGTGGGACGCGCTCTATCGCGTCAATCTGCGCAATATGTTCGTCGTCACCCGGGCTGCCATTCCGCTGCTCCGCAAGGCCGGGGTCGCCAGCATCATCAATGTCTCGACCATCGAGGCTTTCCGCGGCATTCCCCGTTTGACCGTCTATGGCGCTTTCAAGGCGGCGATCACCGGCTTTACCCAAAGCCTGGCGGTGGAACTGGGGCCAGACCATATCCGGGTGAACGCCATCGCGCCCGAGACGACGAACACCGAACAGGTCAAGGCGACGCCGCGTGTGCCGCCGGCGAACAAGGATTATATCGCCCGCTGGTTTCCTATCGGCCGCTTCGGCGAGCCAGAGGATTGCGCTGGCGCGGCTGTGTTTCTGGCCTCGGAGGTGCTGTCGGGCTGGGTGAGCGGCAGCACGATCCATGTCGACGGCGGGGCGCTGGCGGCCGGGGCCTGGCTGCAGCTACCTGAGGGTGGCTGGACCCATTTGCCCATCATCGAGCGCGACGGATATGTGCCGCCCAAGGCATAAGAATTAGGGAGGAGAGTCGTTATGAAAACCATCGGGCTGATGCCGAAGCGGACGGATATTTCCCGCGCCGCCTTCCGCGACCATTACGAAAACCGCCATGCGCCTCTGGCGCTAGGCAAGTTCCCGTTCGAGAAATATGTTCGCAACCATGTAGTTGCCTGCGACCCTGACCCGATCGGCTTCGACTGTCTGTCGGAATTCTGGGTCGAGCGGGTCGAGGAAATCTACAAAATTATGGTCGGCCCAATCGGCGACATCATGCGCGAGGACGAGCTGCGCTTTACCGACCAACCCAATATCGGTCCTGCGGTGGCGGAGGAGATCCACATCGCTGGTCCGGCGCGGATTGTCGATGACGGGATTACGCATAAGGAAATACTGCTGATCCGGCCCGCGGCGGGCGTCGCCCAGGCGGATTTCGTCGGCGGCGCTGTCGCCTGGGGCAAGGCGCTGTGCGCCGGCGCGCAAGGGAGGCTGCTACGGGTGACGATGGACACGGTCGTACCCTTTGAAGGCCGTCCGTTCCCGAATTTCACCGCCGTACTCTACGGCTGGGGCGATAGCTGCGGCCTATACGACGCCGCGGCGCCGACCGGGATCGAGATTTACGGACGGATCAAAACGGAAGGGACCGAGACGCGGTTTTCTTAGAGGCGGTATCTAAGAATTAATTACCAAGGCACCAAGGTAGGAACTGCTTTCTTGGTGTCTTGGTATTTCGATTTCATTTTTATCTTATTTCTTGCGCGGTGCCCTTCCAGCCGCCATCGTCTCCAAAATCTCCATCACTTCCTCCGCCCGCATCTCAGGCACGAAGAGATGGTCGTGATGGAACGCCGACACGGCGTTGACCGCGATCCCGGCCTCCGCCAATCGTGCTGCGATCGCCGCCAGGAAACCGACCGCCTCCAGGCTGGAATGAACATCCAGCGCTATCATGCGGGATGAGAAGCTGTAAGGCAGGCCCACCCCCTCAGCCTGGTCGCGCGGCGCGATCAGGGTCAGGCCTTCGGCCTCCTGAAACATCATGATCGGGGCAATCCCCCCGGGGATCGCAGTGCCGGGCGGAATGGTGACGAAGACGAAGACGCCGGCATTCAGCCGCGGTTTCATCGATTTTATGAGGGCGGAGAGATTCGTTTCGTTCATCTGACCTTGGCAATGGCATAATTCGGCCAAGGCTTGCAACTTAATGGGGGAGGGCGCAGTGCGTCGTGGATTCGCTACATTGGCTTTTGCTGCGGTCTTGGCGATCGGCGCCGTCGGTTATGCCGCCGAGAATGGACCACCGCCCTGGGCCTTCGCGGCCAATCCGCTGGCGCCCCAGCCTGCGGCGCCCGTGGCTGATGACGGAACGCAAAAGCATGTTGCGAACAGTTCGGTCGGTCTAACCCTGTCGCAGATCAAGGACCCGTTCAACATCCCGGAGTGGCATCCCGACAATCATCCAGCGGCGCCAGACATCGTTACCCACGGACGAAAGCCCGGTGTTCTGGGCTGCGGCTATTGTCATCTGCCGAACGGGCTTGGCCGGCCTGAGAATGCCGCCCTCGCCGGATTACCTGCCGCCTATATAACCCAGCAGATCGCCGATTTCCGCAACGGCGCCCGCAATAGCGCGATCCCCGATCTGGTGCCAGCGAAACTCATGGTCGGTATCGCCAAAGCCGCCACCGACGATGATATCAAACAAGCCGCGGAGTATTTTTCCGGACTGAGTTTTACGCCCTGGATCAGGGTAGTCGAGGCCGCGACCGTCCCTAAAACCCATGTCGCCGGCTACATGCTGGCGCCCGATGCCGCGGGCGGGTCTGAGCCCATCGGCCAGCGCATCGTCGAGACTCCGGAAAATCTGGCTGAGACCGAGCTTCGGGATTCCGGCTCGGGCTTCATCGCCTATGTTCCCCCGGGCAGCATCAAGAGGGGCGAACGCCTTGTAATGAAGGGCGGGGCCGGCAAGTCGATGCCCTGCGGGACTTGCCATGGCATAGATCTGAAAGGGCTGGGTCCGGTGCCGCCCCTGGCCGGACGTTCGCCCAGCTATGTCGTGCGCCAGCTTTATGACATGCAGCACGGCAACCGGGCCGGTTTGTGGAGCCCGCTAATGGTCGGCGTGGTTCGCGACCTGACCCCCGAAGATTTAGTCGACATCGCTGCCTACACGGCGTCTCGGCGGCCCTGAAAAAGAAATCGCGCGGACCGACTTTCACCGGTCCGCGCGATTTTAGTACGGAACGCTCAGCCCTTGGCTCCGAGCGATGTCTCGATAGCTTTCTCGACGTCGGGGGCATCAGGCTTTGTCTTGGTCGGGAATTCCGCGATCAGATTGCCATTGGCGTCGATCAACAGTTTGTGAAAATTCCACTTCGGAACGGCTGCGTCGCCGCCGGTGGCCGCGGCCCATTTGTAGAACGGGTGCGCTTCGTCGCCCTTGACGTCGTACTTGGTCGTCAGCGGGAAATCGACATCGTAATTGCCTTCGCAGAACTTCTTGATTTCCGCATTGCTGCCTGGTTCCTGGCCGCCGAAATCGTTGGAGGGCACGCCCAGAACGACTAGGCCCTTATCCTTATATTTCTTATAGACGGCCTCAAGGGCCGAATATTGCGGGGTGAAGCCGCACTGCGATGCCGTGTTGACCACGAGGACGGTCTTGCCCTTGAAGTCGGCCATCGACATCGGCTTGCCGTCGATCGAGGTGAAACTGAACTGATGGGCGTTGCCGACATCCGCGGCCTTGACTGCCCCCGCCGCAGCGATTGCTGTGGCAGAAATCAGGGTGAGCGTTAGGAGGCGCATGATTGTTTCCTTCCGTCTTGTGTTTCTACCAGCGCGTGTTGGACGACGCGTTTGGGATGAATTTATTTCTTAGTGTACGCTCGGAGTCTTGAAAATTCCAAGGTCCTTCAGGCTGAAGGTGAGCAGAACCGCCGTGCCAGAAGTGCCGCCGCTGATGCGCGTTTGGTCGTGGCTTATAAGAAGAGTGAAGGAGGAGCAGTCGTCCGCGTAGCCCCCGCTAATACCGTAACGCAGTACGGTGCGCGGCTGGGTGAGTTCGGCTGTTTCTGTGCCCGAAATAGACCAGTGGGCGTTGAATTTGTAAAAGGTTCCCAGCGATATTTCGTTGGTTTCCGGTGCAAGGAAATTAGGCTCTTTTATCGCGCCTCCAAAGAGATAGGTTTTTATCGCGCCTCCAAAGAGATAGGTTCCGGTAAAGCCGTAATCGTCGGGCCCGACTTTGAAATTAATCTCTTGCAGATGGTCGCTCTTTAAATCATTTGCGAGTTGGAAACGATAATCGATGTCTATCAGTTTTCCGGGAGCGATTTCGAGCTCTCCGACAATGTCCGAAAACCGGGTCACGAGGCCGGAATCGGTCGGATACAACGTGTCGCCGGAAATGCGGTAGCTCTCACCAAGAAAGAAGTTCGTGTAGCCGGTGCCCAAATTATAAAGGCCCGTCCGCACGCCATAGGTCACGCGCGAACCTCCCTCGATCCGATCGACGCCGGGAAAGCGATTGCCGGAAAAGATATTCGACTCTTCTATTTGAATGTCGTTGCTATCCTCGTTCGGAATGGCCTTGTTGTTGGCGTAGGCAGGTGCGACGACGAACGAGACGATCGGCTCGACAATCATATTTGCGTAGCCGACCGGTCGCTCTAGGGGATAGCTCAGTACGGCGTAGGCTTGCGGGAAAACGCGGCCCACGCTCGGCTTTGCCGTGGTCTGATCCGTAATCGGGTCTGGCTGTGCGTTCTGAGTCCAGTAATAATCGGTCTCGGCGGAAGCGTTCAGAACGGTCACCAGGCCACTATCACCGATCAGCTTGCGGCTCCAACTGGCATTGTTGGTGAAACGCTCGACGCTTTCCCCTGGGATGATGCCGGGCAATCTCTGGAGATCGAGAATACTGCCGCTATCGGCCCAACGACCACCCAAGGTATCGCCTGGATCGCCGAGAAACGAATAAGAAACATAGGGCAGGGCGTGTGGCTGGTCGGAATTTATATTGGCGCGCAAATCTTGAAATGAGTAAACGCTGGCTATTATGTAATCTCGATCAAAAAAACCTTCAACATATGCCGTCGAAGGAAGTACCTGTAGGGATGAGTACTGATACTTGAGGACGTAGATGTCATCTTCCGTGCGAGCAAAATTGAATCCCGCCCGCCAATTATCGGAAAGGTCGAATTCACCTTCTGCGAAGATATGACCTCGAATTGTTTTATCGTCCGGATTGGGCGAGTTTTGGGGATATTGCCTGATGTTCGATTCCGCCAGACTTCCCGACAGTTGGATCTGTCCAGTGTCGAACCTCTCGCGGAATATCCCACCCAGCAACGGTCCCTGCTCACTGTAGTATCCGCCGTCGAGCTGCAGATCCATGTCGGGCGCAATGTCGAAGTAATAGGCGCTGAGACTGAATATGCCGAGCTGGCTGCGATACCCGATCTCTGAATAGAGAAGGCCGTCGGCTCGTTTGACGCTGGGATCGTAGGTAGAAAAATAGGGTGTCCAGGCAATCGGTAAGCCGTCGAGCTCAAAGGTCGCGTCGTGATAATAAAGCCGTTTGTTGTCGCTGTCGTGAATGACCTTAACGGCTTTGATTTGCCAGGTCGGCGGCTGTGTCGGATCGTTCTTGCAAAGTTCGCATGACGAATAAACGCCGCGGTTTATCGTCATTACATCCCCGTCTTTATCTGCTTGCTGTCCAACCAAACGGGAGTTGTCGGCCAGAAGTCCTGAGACATTGCGCATGAAGGCTTGGCGCATATCGTCGGTAATCTCAAGGTAGTCGCCAAAATAGATATTGCCCACATCATCGACCAATTTCACGTCGCCGGTGGCGATCACAATGTCGGTCGACTGATTCCAGATCACATGCTCGGCAAGCAGCATGCTGGCCCCTTGCACGAGTTCGACATGCCCGTTGGCGGAAACGGTGTTGTTCACATCGTCCTTGGTCACCGTATCGGCTGAGAGGACGACATTCTTGTCGGATTTATCGACGCCGGCAGCGTGTTGGACTTGTGCGTCGACCGGCATCCCAGGCAGGGCAAGCGCCAAGGTGGTAAGGCCGAGAGAGGCCAAGCGAGTCGTGGCACGGGGAATACGATGCGGCATGAACCGGATCAACTCAGTAGGACCTATGAACGGCAAAAGCTGTCCCGCGAAAGCGCAACCGAGTCAATGGCGACTGTTGCAATTTTGATGACGCAAGTCAGTCGCGGCGGGGGCGGGGTACTGCTTGAAGGAAGGCCGGGATGCGATTTCCGAAACCAACGACAGTCTCCGGCTCATCCTGGTCCTCATCCGCGCGCTGCCGACGCCGACTTTCGTTGGCCGATCTGCGGATTGGCTCCGACTTGGGGGCAGTTGGGCGGTTTGAGCGATGTCTTGGCGGCGGCGCCGCGGTGCTCGTCGCCATCTCATCCGGCTCCGGCGAAGGTGCTTCTGCTGCCGCTTCGCGGGTTTTGCGGCCTGACGGCCTGCGAGCCCTGGCGGGTGGCTCCTGATCTTCATTGTCAGATGTGTCAACCGCAAAGCCATCGAGTGCGACTTCCGGAATCGTCGTCCCGATCAGTTTTTCGATGCCTGCCAGCAACTTCGCATCGTCGCCGGTCACCAGCATGAAGGCCCGCCCTGACATTCCGGCGCGGCCTGTGCGGCCGATGCGATGGACGTAATCCTCCGAATGGGTCGGAACGTCGAAATTGAACACGTGGCTCAGGCCTTTAATGTCCAGACCACGGGCGGCCACGTCGCTGCATACCATCAACCTAAGCTCGTTCGCCTTGAACTTCGCCAGAGTCTCGGTGCGGGCCGATTGCGCCATATCGCCATGCAGCGCGCCGGCGTCGAAACCGTGGCTGACGAGCGATTTATGGACGATCGCCACATCGCGTTTGCGGTTGCAGAAAATCAGCGCGTTTTTGACGTCTTCCGATTTGATCAGGAACCGCAGAGCATTACGCTTTTCGGCATGCGTTACGCGAACGATCGCTTGGGTTACGGTGGTCGCTGCGGATGCGGGCGGCGACACCGAAACCTCGACCGGATTGTTCAGGAACTGGTCGGATAAGCGGCGAATTTCGGGCGGTAGGGTGGCCGAAAACATCAATGTCTGCCGCGATGGGCGCAGCTTCGAGACGATCTTCTCGATGTCCGGGATGAAACCCATATCCAACATCCGGTCGCATTCGTCGATGATCAGGAATCGAATGTCGGTCGGCAGAATATTGCCGCGCTCGATCTGATCGAGAAGTCGGCCTGGCGTTGCGATCAGCACATCGACCCCGCGGTCCAGCTTTTTTGTCTGGTCCGACATCGATTCGCCGCCGATCAGCAGCACCGTGTTCAGCTTGTGATATTTTCCATAGACGGCGAAGCTTTGTTCGACCTGCGCCGCAAGCTCACGGGTCGGCTCCAGGATCAGTGAACGCGGCATCCGTGCCTTCGCTCGACCAGCCGCCAACGCGTTGATCATCGGCAGCGTAAAGCTGGCGGTCTTGCCCGTCCCGGTCTGCGCAATTCCAAGCACATCGCGTCCCGCCAAGACATGCGGAATCGCCTTTTCCTGGATAGGAGTCGGGCTTTCATAGCCGGCCTCCACAAGCGCGCGAAGCGTCTCGGGATGTAGCCCCAATTCCGAAAACAACATCAGGGACGCATTGCTCCTGTTTTCCGCTGAGCGGAAGATATGACCGGATTCTCTTTGGGCCGCATAGGCGGTCCCTGGAGTCCATGCCGATCCACGCCGGATGGCGCTTCGTGCGCGGACAATTGGGGATCAGGCGCCCGAAGTCAAATGCCAATGCCGGGTTGGCCGAAAAGCGTGACGATATTATCGCAACACTTGGAAAAAAATCGGTGGCACAGGCCCGGTCGCGCGGGTAACGAGGCATTATGGGAACAAAACCGACTCTGATCCTTCTGCCGGGGCAACTTTGCGATGCCGCGTTGTGGACCGCGCAGCTCGGCTCCTTGAGAGACGTCGCCGACATGGTCGTCGGCGACCTGACGCTGGACGATACGGTGGAGGCAATGGCCGAGCGTGTGCTTGCCGCCGCTCCCCCGCGTTTCGCCCTTTGCGGCCTGTCGCTGGGTGGCTATGTCGCCTTCGAACTTCTCCGCCGCGCACAGAGCCGGGTGACCCATCTGGCGCTGATGAACACCTCCGCCCGCGCCGACGCCGAGGAACAGGCCCGCCGCCGGGAACGGAGTCTGCGCGCCATCCAGATCGGAACCTTCAAAGGCGTAACCCCGCGCTTCCTGCCCACCATCATCCACCCCGTCCACGCCGCCGACCCGGCGATGGCGAAGATCGTGCTGGAGATGACCGAACGTGTCGGCCGCGTCGCCTTCGAGAAACAGCAACATGCGGCGATCACGCGGCCCGACAGCCTGGCTCTACTGCCTGGCGTCGGCTGCCCGACACTAGTGATTGGCGGTCGGCAGGATCGTGTTACACCGCCGATTTTGCAGGATGAAATTGCGGCGGGCATTTCCGGTGCACGGCTCGAGATTTTGGATGTCTGCGGCCACCTCGCGCCGATCGAACAGCCCGAAAGCGTCAACCGGCTGGTGCGCGACTGGCTGAGAGGATAGAGCTTTTTGCCAGCAAGACCTTCACCTCATGAAGATCGTCGGCGACGGCGACGCTCAGCGTCCTCATTTCGTCGGTCGCCTCAAGCAGGTCGGGCACCATTACTGTCATCATGCCGGCGGCGTGGGCTGCGCGGACGCCGTTGTGGGAATCTTCCAGGGCGAGACAGTCCACTGGGTCCAGGCCCAGCCGTTCGGCGGCCTTCAGGAACGGGTCGGGGTTGGGTTTGCCGCGTGCATAGTCGCCGGCCGCGATCACAGTTTGAAATCGCGAGAGGACCCCGCTGGGGCTCAGTTGCAATTTGACTGCTGCGTGGCTCGATGAAGTGGCGATAGCCTTGGGTAGGCCTACACTCTCAAGATAATCGAGCAGTTCCAGCGCCCCGGGCTTTAGCGGCACGCCGGCTTCGTGCTGACTGCGCGCATGGGCCCAGACAGCTTCGTTATAGGCATCGATCGGGAAGTTTTCGCCGAAATGCTCCATTGCCACGGCCTGCCACGCCGGTCCCGGAAGCCCGACCATGCGCAGATGTACCGAAGAGGGCAGGTAGTGCCCCTGTGTCTTGGCGACATGCATCATCGCCTCGCGATAGACGACCTCGCTGTCGATCAGTAGGCCGTCCATATCGAAGACCACGCCAAGAACCCGACGGGGCAGCATTAGACGTCGAGGTCGAGGTCGCGGACGAAGCGGGCGTTTTCCTGGATGAAACGGAAACGCGGTTCGGCGTTGCGGCCCATCAGCCGGTCGACGAGACCTGCGGCATCGGCACGGCCGTCTTCGGTGTCTGCCAGAGCCACCTTGATCAGCGTGCGCTTTTTCGGGTCCATGGTCGTGTCGCGCAATTGTGCCGCCGGCATTTCACCCAGGCCTTTGAAACGGCTGATCTCGATTTTGCCGCGTTTGCCCTCGGCTTCGGCCAAGATCCGTTCCTTGTCGGCATCGTCGCGGGCATAAACGGCGTTGTTGCCCTGCACGATGCGATAAAGCGGCGGCATCGCCAGGAACAGCCGGCCGTCCTTCAGCATCGGCAGCATCTCGCGATAGAAGAAAGTAATCAGCAACGAGGCGATATGGGCGCCATCCACGTCGGCGTCTGTCATGATGATCACGCGCTCATAGCGCAACCGGTCGGATGAGAAGTCTCGTCCGCTCCCGCCGCCCAAGGCCAGGATCAGATCCTGTATCTCCTGGTTGGCCCGCATCTTGTCCAAACTGGCGCTTGCGACGTTCAGGATCTTCCCGCGCAGCGGCAGGATCGCCTGGGTTTCACGATTTCGTGCTTGCTTGGCCGATCCACCGGCGGAGTCGCCTTCGACGATGAACAGCTCGGTCCCTTCCGGGGTGGACTTGGCGCAATCGGCCAATTTCCCGGGAAGGCGCAGCTTTCGGGTCGCGCTTTTGCGCAGAAGGTCTTTATTGTCCTTCTTGCGCAGCCGGTCCTCGGCCTTGTCGATCAGCCGGTCCAGCAGGGCGCGGCTCGCCGCCGGGTTGCCGGTCAGCCAGTGGTCGAAATGGTCTTTGATAGCCTGTTCGACCAGCCGCGTCGCTTCCGCCGAGGCCAGACGTTCCTTGGTCTGTCCCTGAAACTGCGGCTCCCGGATAAAAATCGACAACAGCGCAGCGACACCGGCGGTCACATCGTCGGCGGTCAGTTGTTGGGCGCGTTTGTTTGCAACCAATTCGCCATAGGCCTTCAGCCCGCGCGTCAGAACGCTGCGCAGTCCCTGCTCGTGGGTGCCACCCTGCAGCGTCGGGATCGTATTGCAATAGGAATGGATGAACCCTTCTTCGTCCTCCGGCCAAGCGACGGCCCATTCGACTTTGCCCTGTCCGCTCGGCAGATCGACCAACCCGGTGAAGGGTATCGGCGTCAGGCAGGAACGGCCGTCCAGGTCACTGTCGAGGAAGTCGATCAGCCCGTTGGGGAACTTGAAAGTTTCCGACGGGGGAATATTCCCGTCGGGGGACAGCAAGCCGGAATCGCAGGTCCAGCGGATTTCGACGCCACGCTGTAGATAGGCCTTCGAGCGCGCCATCCGATAGAGGCGGGCCGGAATCATATGGGCATCGGGCCCGAATATCTCCGGGTCGGGATGAAAACTGATCGAGGTTCCCCGACGGTTTTGGATCGACCCGAGTGTTTGCAGTTTTTCCAGCGGCGCCCCTCGCGCATAGCGCTGCCGGAACAGCTGCCGATCGCGCGCCACCTCGACGACCAGATTGTCCGACAGCGCGTTCACGACCGACAGGCCGACGCCATGTAGCCCGCCCGACGTCGCATAGACCTTGCCGGAAAATTTGCCACCCGAATGTAGCGTCGTCAGGATGACTTCCAGCGCCGACTTGCCGGGATAGCCCGGATGTTCGTCGACCGGTATGCCGCGCCCGTTGTCGCGGACGGTCACCGTTCCGTCGGCTGCAAGCTCAAGCTCGATCCAACTCGCATGACCGGCCACGGCTTCGTCCATGCCATTGTCGAGCAGCTCGGCGACCAGATGATGCAGCGCCCGTTCGTCTGTCCCGCCGATATACATGCCCGGTCTGCGGCGTACCGGTTCAAGCCCCTCGAGAACCTCGATGTCCTGCGCGGAGTATGAGTCTCCTGGCTGATTTTTGGGCTGTCTGGCAGTGGAGTGGAAGAGGTCGCTCATAGTGCCGAATTATGGTGAGAGGACGCGCTTAACGCAAGCGGTACCGGTTCTTATCTGCACGACACACAACAGTTAGTGGAGGACCGGTCCTGTCGATTTTGGGGCGGCGCGAAGCGTGACCATCGCGACAGTGCCTTTGCCTCGCGCGCTCGTGATCTCGAGCCGGCCGCCGTGCAATTCCACGATTGTCTTTGCAAACGGGAGGCCCAGACCCGTCCCGGCGGATATCCGGCGGTTGGCATGTTTGACCTGCATGAAGGGTTGAAGGGCGAGTTCGATGTCATCCGGGTCCATCCCGATTCCGGTGTCGGCGACTTCGATCTCGATATCGCCGTTTGCTGCCTGCCTGCCGGCGAGCGTGATCGTACCGCCCGAGTCGGTGAATTTGATCGCATTGGAAAGAAGATTGTAGATGACCTGCCGTAGACGTGTGTCGTCGACTAGCCCGATCAGGGGGGCGTCGTCGGCTTCGAGTTGGAATCTCAATTTCGCCGAATCGGCCTGGAGACGCATAACGCTGAAACATTCGCGGAGCAGATCGCGAATATCGGTTTGCTGCAGGTCCATCTCCAGCCTCGATGCGCGGGTTTTGGCAAGATCGAGGATTGTGTTGATGAGCGACAGAAGATGTTTGCCGCTCATATGCACATCATGGGCATAGTCGATATAGCGGGGGCTGCCCAGCGGACCCAAAACCTGCTTCTCGAGCATCTCGGCGAAGCCGATGATCGCGTTTAGCGGGGTGCGCAACTCATGGCTCATGTTGGCCATGATGATGGATTTCCCCTCATTGGCTTCCTCGGCCGCGTTCTTCGCTTCGATCAGTTCGACCGTGAGGCTCTCGTTGCGAATGCGCAGGCTGAATATGTCCCAAACCCACCTATTTAGAATTCGCGCGCTCATCAATAGTAACAGCAAATAGACAACGGTCATGCTGCCCAGAAAGCGTGCGTTAATCGTGTGTTGCAGAAAGAATGTCATTGCGAGCGTGCCGAGCAACGGGACAGTCATGACGATGACCGCAGGATAGTAAACTCCGTAGATAGCCGTCGCTCCGGCGGCGAGGCCACCAATCCCCATGACCAGGAACATCCGATCCTCGACGTCCGGCGGCGTCAGCACCTGGGGCGCCATGAAGGCGATGATAAGTGCCGTCACCCCCAGCATCCCGGCGAATATTCTGCCCCAGTGCAATGTCGCGTGGTCGCTCCATCTGTGGCGCCGATAGACTAGCCACACGCCAAAGCGCAGCGCGCACCAAGCGATTCCGGTAGAAGCCCAAATCGTCAGCATCGTGCGCGATAGAGTGTTCCATAGTGCCCATACGGTCGCCAGATGAAGGATGATTGTTGCGATCATCGTCACCGGCGATTTGAGCCAAAGCCGAATTGCTTCGGCCTCGATCCTCTCGGACATGCGGCTATCTGGTGCCGGTTGTGCCATAACTTTCACCTGGCTTGGCCCCTTGTAAGCCCAGTTTTCCCGATCCGAACCTATCGGCGGAAGCGGCCGAAAAGCAATCGATTCCACTCCGGCGACCGCTTTGCATTCTTGGCGGCGGACTCCTGAAATTTTTGTTTGATATCAGGCGCCGGGCAAAGTGATCCTGACTGAAGTGCCTGTTCCTTTTGCGCTCTCGATCTCAAGCGTTCCGCCGTGAAGTTCGACGATCGTCTTTGCGAAGGGTAGCCCCAGTCCCGTCCCTGCGGAAGTGTGGCGGTTGGGATTTTTGATTTGCATGAACGGCTGAAGCGCGAGGTCGATATCGTCTCGATCCATTCCGATGCCGGTGTCGGTCACGCGGATTTCGACGCCGCCCGCTGCAATCGCCTGTCCAACTAGGGTGACCGATCCGCCGGGGTCGGTGAATTTAAGGGCATTTGACAGAAGGTTATAAACGACTTGCCGCAAGCGGGTTTCGTCGAACGATCCGTAAAGCGACTGATCCGGCAGGTCGATTGCGAATTTAAGCTTGGATTTGTCGGCCTGCAGCTGCATCACATTGAAACATTCTTTCAGCAGGCCGCAGACATCGGTGTGCCTGCGGTCGAGCTCAAGATGGGCAGCCTTGGTCTTGGCGAGATCGAGAATTGTATTGATAATCGACAGGAGATGCTTGCCGCTCATATGCACGTCATGTGCGTAGTCGACGTAGCGAGCATTGCCGATCGGCCCGAGGACCTCTTTTTCCAGCATCTCGGCGAAACCGATAATGGCATTCAGCGGCGTTCTAAGCTCGTGGCTCATATTCGCCATGAATACCGATTTCGCGTCATTTGCCGATTCGGCGGCCTCCTTGGCTTCTATCAGTTGTCGGGTCAAAGCCTCATTTCGCACGCGTAAGCCGAAAATGTCGACGATCCAGCGGTTGAGCGTCCGCGCACTGGCGATCAACAGGGCCAGATAGATAAGGACAATCGTTCCGAGTAGGGCCGAGTCGGTCGTTTGGCGAAGAAAAATGGCGCTGGCAAACGCCAAAAGCGGAAAGCTGACGAAAGCCGCGACCGCTGGCGGATAGGCGCCGTAGGTGGCCGTGGCGCCGGCTGTGAGACCCGCGACCCACATGACGATGAATATTTGATGCTCGATATCGTTCGGCACGAAGGCTTGAAACGCCATATAAGCTGTCAGCAGGCCTGTCAGCGCCAGCATGGCTAGAAAAAGTCTTCCCCAGCTCAATATCTCGGCGTCTGAGCGCACGCGTCGTTTGTATAGCGCCCATATGCAGTAGCGCACGACGCTCCAGCCGACGATCGCCGTTGCCCAAACCGCCAATGTCTTGTGATCGATCGAGTTCCTTAATGCCCAGGCGATGATCAGATTGAAGGCAGTGGTGGTCATAAGCGACCACTGCGAGTGCAGCCATAGCCGGATGAGCTCTGCGTGTAGTCGCTCGGCCTGATGCGTGTTGGCGGCTGGGCGCGATGTAGTCACGTGGATACGACCTCGGTCGCCCAATGGAAGATGGACAGGAATTTAGTGCAGATTATAGGGGGCTTGCACTGGGAAGGGGAGTAATTGTTCCGAAGGCAATAATGCGTACAGGCGCAGGCAAGTTTCGGCTATTGAGACAGACGCCCGGCGACAAGCGCCGCGCCGGGCTTTATCGGATGGGGTTCATATCGCCAGTGAGCCGGTTTCTCCCGTCCGGATTCGAATAGCTTCGTCTATTGCCCCGACGAAAATTTTCCCGTCACCGATGCGGCCGGTATGCGCTGCGTTCTGGATGGCTGCGATCGCTCGCTCCAGAAGTGAATCATCGACGACCACTTCCACTTTCACTTTGGGCAGGAAATCGACGACATATTCCGCGCCGCGATATAGCTCGGTGTGGCCTTTCTGCCGGCCAAAGCCCTTCGCCTCGGTGACCGTCAGTCCGCGGATTCCCAAATCGTGGAGCGCTTCCTTAACGTCATCGAGCTTGAACGGCTTTATTATGGCCTCGACCTTCTTCATCCAGGTTCCCCTCTGTTACAACATGCTTTGCTTGAATGAAGCAAACCGTGTGCCAGTTCCGCGCAGGATTCACGAAGATCGTGCGTAAACGTTCCTTCGGCGTGATGATTGGCGGACTTTGGCGGGATTCCTGGATTTTCAGGGTCGCAGGCCACTCTCGTCCCGCACCTTGCCATCGCTAAAAGCAGGACATGGTTATATGGCGGCCTGCGGCCGAGGCATCGCAGCGATGATCCCGAATAATCTGCCTATTAATTAGGCGACGGCAGCGGCGCGTCTGGTTTCCATATTATCGACAAGAAACCGGTTGATCCGATGAAGCGCTTCCTCGATCTGCTCGGTGCTCGTCGCATAGGACAGACGGATATAGCCTTCGCCCAGAGAGCCGAAGCTGGTTCCCGACAGCAATGCGACGCCTTCTTCGTTCAGCAGCCGTGATTGCAGATTGGCGGATGAAAATCCGGTGCCGGATATATTGGGAAATGCATAGAAGGCCCCGGCCGGCATGGTACAGCGCACGCCGGGCAATTCTCGCAGGCCTTTGACAATGATGTTCCTGCGCTCGCTCCAGGCGGTAACCATCGCCTGCACCGTGTCCTGCGGACCTTCCAGCGCAGCGATGCCGGCAAATTGCGTCGCGTTGTTGACGCATGAATGGCAATTGATCGCCAGCTTGACTGCATGTTCGACCAAGGCTTTCGGCCAAACGGCATAGCCCAGGCGCCAACCGGTCATGGAAAAGCTTTTCGACCAGCCGTCTAGCAGAATCAGGCGGTCGCGCAGAGATTCGTAGGATAGAAGACTGAAATGGGCATGGCCGTCATAGATGATGCGGCTGTAGATCTCGTCGCTGACCACCGCAATGTTGGGGTGTTGCTCGAGACCTTTGACCAGTCGGTCTAACTCGCCGCGGTCGAGTATACCGCTGGTCGGGTTCGCTGGACTGTTCAGAATGATGGCGCGGGTTTTCGGCGTGATGCGCGACAGTACATCGTCAGCGTCGAACGAAAAGCCCGTGGCCTCGCTCAGTGGGTAGGCAACCGGGGTCGCGCCTGAGAATGCGATAATCGACTCATATCCGGGATAGGCCGGGTTGGGATAGATGATCTCGCTGCCGATCTCTCCCAGCATCTGCAAGGCGAAAAACAGGGCGACTTTGCTGCCCGGCGTTACGGTGATGTTCGACGGATCGATCGCGACATCGAATCGGCGGTGTAGATCGGCGGAGATCGCTTCGCGAAGCGGCAGGATGCCCGGGGCTGCACTATAGCCGTGATGGCCTTCCGCGATTGCGCGCTGTCCTGCTTCGATGACATGGGCGGGCGGCGGAAAATCGGGCTGACCGATGCACAAATTGACGATCGATTTGCCGGTGGCCGCGAGAGCCTGCGCCTTCGCAAGGATTTCGAACGCAGATTCCGTTCCAAGCCGGTCCATCCGGCTCGCAATTTTGATCATGGTAATAGCGCATTCCGACCCTTGGGAATTCTCCCTGAGGATCCTAAAGTTTATCAGAACGAAATCGCGTAGCGCGATAATGTGGCCCGCGCAAGGCAACTGGCCGGACTTTGCCCGGAATCCCGCTATGCGTTGCAAGCATGGCAATATGTGAATCGGGTGGTACCCGGCTTGACGCGGGACCGCTGCACGGGATACCACCCGACCCATGGCGGCTGTAGCTCAGTTGGTAGAGCCCTCGGTTGTGGTCCGAGTTGTCGTGGGTTCGAGTCCCATCAGTCGCCCCATCTCACCTAATCGACTCCTATGACCGTGGCTTGGGCTCTGCCGCGCGATGCGCGTTCTCCGCAGGCTTTGCTGGATGTTGCGTCGGCGCGGGCGATCGATAAGGCCGCCATCGCTGCCGGTACGCCGGAAATCGAACTTATGGAAAGGGCGGGCGCGGCTACCTTCGCCGCGATTTGCGCTCGCTGGAAGCCCGTTTCGACCGTCGTGCTAACTGGCCCGGGAAATAACGGCGGCGATGGTTTCGTCATCGCGCGCCTGCTGCACGAAGCCGGATGGCAGGTGCGCGTCGCCGGCGTCTGTCCTGTTGAACGCCTCTCGGGGTCGGCGCGGGTTGCCGCCGACCGTTGGTCCGGGAGTGTGTCGCCGCTCGAACCCGATGCGCTCAGCGGAGCAGAACTGGTGGTCGACGCTATTTTCGGTACTGGGCTGGCGCGTGCGCTTGAGGGCGAACTGAGGGCAACGGTCGAAGCCTTGAACGCATGCGCAGTGCCGGTCGTTGCTGTCGATATCGCCAGCGGTATCGAATCGGACAGCGGCGCAATTTTGGGTGCGGCGGTAAAGGCCCACCTGACCGTCACTTTTTTTCGCCGTAAGCCCGGTCATCTGCTGCTGCCCGGGCGGTTATTCTCAGGCGAGCTTGTCGTCTCGACGCTGGCCGTGGCGGATAACGTCTACGCCGCCATCCCGGTATCGCTCTTCGCCAATGCGCCAGAGCTTTGGATCGATGCTTTCCCCTGGACGACTCCGGAAAGCCATAAATACACTCGCGGCCACGCGGTTGTACTGGGCGGGACAGCAATGACGGGTGCAGCACGACTGGCCGCGCACTCAGCTCAGCGAATTGGCGCGGGCCTGGTGACCATTGCTGCCGACCCGTCGGTGTTATTGCTTTATGCGGCTTGGCGGGCCGATCTGCTGGTCAGCAAGATCACGACGCCGGACGACTTTCGCGAATTACTCACCGATCGGCGGTTGAACGCCGTGCTGTTGGGGCCGGGGGCCGGTGCCGATACCAGGCTGGAGGCCGCGATTGCGGCGGCACTGGATGCCGATGTCGGGCTGGCGCTTGACGCCGACTGTTTTCGTATCCTGGCGGACCGCACCAACGGCCTCTTAGGGCGTCTGAACGAGCGGGTCATAATGACGCCGCATGAGGGCGAGTTCGCCCGCGTTTTCGGGTCGCCTCATCCGCGACTGAAAGCTGCAATCGACGCCGCTCGATCCACGGACGCTACGATCGTTCTGAAGGGATCCGACACGGTGATCGCCGGACCCGACGGGACAGCTGTGATCAACAGCGGCGCACCGCCTGAACTGGCGACCGCCGGCAGCGGTGACGTATTGGCCGGTCTGGTCGTCGGTTTACTGGCGAATGCGCTGCCGCCGATGCTTGCGGGCATGATCGCCTGCTGGGTCCACGGCAGTGCCGCATCCTTGTTCGGCCCCGGCCTTCTGGCGGGAGATATTCCCGATCTCGTGCCCCGGGTACTCGCTAGGCTTAAGGCGAGTCGCCGCTGATAAATGTGTCATTCTGACGCACCACTGAATTGCCTAAAATTTTAGGCTGACGCTGCTCCACAAAATCTGTCAACCTATACTCAATTTTCGGTAGAGAAGGGGATAGCATGCGGTTTTGGTCCCGCAGGTCGCCGGTACCTGACGTTAATCACGGCTCAAGCTATCTCAGGCGGCGGGACGGTGACCTCATCGAAACGGCGAAGGTTATTGCCGTGTCACCCGATGCCGCCGGAATCGTTCACGTCCATTTCAACCTTAAGATTTCCGGGCCGCGGATAAGCGAGGAAGAGCAAAGAACGCTCTCGCTCGAGTATTTTCACCGGCTTTACGGCGAGGCGGTAACGGCCTGAAGCGTTAGGTCCGACCGTGTCTCTAGATCGGCGTTACGCTCTTCGTCGGCCGACAACGACCAGTAGCCCGCCGATCAAGATAGCCGCGATACCGGCTGCCGGGTAGATGAAGACATCGTGTTCCTTATCGGCGGTCGCGTGGATCGGTCCTAGATCCATCACTTTTTCAGTCGTCGTATAGGTAAATGTGCGCACCGCGAGACCGGTTACGCCTAAAATTACCAGCAGAACGCCAATCCAGGCGATTGCACGCATAGCATCCCTCCGCGATACATTGTCCTATAGGTAACTGTAGGTTGGTTGATTCTGTTCCATGGGGAGAATGCCGATATGCCGAGCGATACAAGCGCAAGCCTGCTGCCCCGAAAAAGACCGCTCCTCATTCCATTTCACCCGGCCAGCAACCAGACACGTTCTAGCCGCCTGGCGAACAGCTTAGACCGGGTTAATGCCGACCCCTTGGGTGTTCGCCGTGTCTTTACTCAAGTGGCGCACGATCTTTATGGCACCAAGGATGTCCAGGACATCATTACCGCAAGTTATGTCTGGATGGCCGATCAGATCGGCCACATTTTCCTCGGTCTCGTGCCAACCTTGCTACTCGCCTGGCTTTGCATACTGATTCCCATTTCGTGGCTGCGTGAAACGCTGACGATCATCTTGGCGCTGGCAATGTTCGGCTATTGGGTATCGAAGGAAATAACTGACTATCACGATACATTCGCGCGCCGCGGCGGAGTATTTCCATTCGATTCGAGCGACATTTGGTGGAACGTCAAAACCGCGCTGCTCTATTTCGGAATCGGCGGAACCTGGGCCGTTGCGGCATTCACCGGCCCTGGATATCTTCTTCTCACGATAATTGTCGCCGTCTGGCCGGGAGTGTTCGTGGCCTTCTGGTGGCTGCAGCGCAAGCTCGCCTTTCAGCAGGCCGGTTTGCCCTATCTATATCGGCTGGCCAATTTCAAGACCGCACTCGGCGCCTCAACCGAACGGGCGATTGCCGACCTGGCGAACCTTAAGGAACGGAAGGTCGTGATGTGGCGGGTTCTGTTTGGACTCGACAAGGTGCCCAGCCGACAGGCTTCGATCCGTCATCTTCTGATCACCGGTCCTATGGGCGCCGGCAAGACGAGCCTGGCTGTCGGCATCGGTACTGAGTTCGCTTTTGGACTCGGCTTGGGTCGCTATTTGTCGGCAACGGATCTGGTCCAGATTGTCGCCGCGTCCTCCGGTCCGATCAATCAGATGGAATATGCCGACGGGCGGGTCCTGTGGCCCTGGCGCGAATGCGAACTATTGGTCGTTGATGATCTCGATGCGGGCGTCGCGACGCCCGCAGGGGGCCACTTGCACATGATCGAGCCGGCAGTCCTGGCTTCAACGCTGACAGTAAATGGGGCCGATACTCTGTACTGGTTGGGCAGACGCCGATCTGTGTGGGTAATCGGAGATGCGAGCGATGCCGACAGTTGGAAAACCGCTATCGCCGGGCTTCTCAATATCGCACCGGCCGAGATACTGACTGTCGAGCTTACACTTCAGCCTTCGACGTCGCCCGTCGTTTAGTCGGCGCTGGCTTGGATGCCGTTTTGTGCGGGCTGCCGACGATTTCGCGCAGGAAGTAAAGCGGCCGCCCCTTAGTCTGAACGAAGGTTCGGCTCACATATTCGCCGATCATCGCCAGCATGAAAATCTGCGCGCCGCCAAGGAACATGACTGCGATGATCAAGCTGGTCCAACCTGGTTGGGTTGAGAAAAAAGCCCATGAGATCAGCGAATAGACGATACCCAGCCATGACAGGCCCAAAAGTCCGACGCCGGCGTAAAGCCCGATGCGCAGAGGTCGGGCCGAAAAGGCGGTGATCGCATCCAGCGCGAAATTGATCATTTTGGCAAATGTGTACCCGGTCTCGCCGGCAAAACGCGATTGACGGTCATATTCGAGCGGGACTTGGGTAAAGCCGATCCAGCTCACCATACCGCGAATGAAACGGTGTGCCTCCGGCATGCTGAGGAGCGCTTCCAGCACACGCCGGTTCATCAGGCGGAAATCGCCCGCGTCGGTCGGTATCTCGAAATCGATCAGCTGGGCGAGCAGCCGATAAAACAGCTTGGCGGTAATCTTCTTGCGCTTGCTTTCGCCTTCACGCTTGCGGCGTTTTCCATAGACAACGTCCGCCCCGGCATCCATCGCCGCCATCATCGCGCCCAACAGTTCCGGAGGATCCTGCAGGTCGGCATCCAGAATGAAGATACGTTCGCCGTTGCTTAGAGTCAGGGCTGCGGTCAGAGCCGCTTGGTGGCCGAAATTGCGGGACAGATCGACACCGATGATGTGATCGTCCTTGGCCGACAGGGATGTTATCGCCTCCCAGGTGGCGTCGCGCGACCCGTCGTTGACCAGTATGACCTCGTAATCGTCTCCAACCGCCTCATGACAGGCCGCGGTCAGCCGCCGATATAGCTCGGGAAGGCCTGCCGCTTCGTTATAGCAGGGTATCGTGACCGACAGGCGTCGGGTCGGGTTCCCGAGCGGGCTCACGATTGTTCCGGGGTCGGCGATCGCGTTCATGGCTTAGACGCCCTCAAACTCGCTATGCCACAGCATAACATGCCGCGCCTCGGGATTGATATTGCGCCCATCGCGCCCTTAACTATCGCGAAATGCGTTTGTGATTGGGTATCTGCGATCGCGGCTCAGGTTCCGGCGGGAGATTTTGACCCCGGGGGGCGCCTGTCTGCGCTTATATTCGGCCAAATAGAGCATGTGTTGAACCCGACGCACTGTGGCGATCGCAAAGCCGGCTTCGGCAATGCTCGTGGCCGGCTCCTCGCGTTCGATCAGCCCCAGCAATATGCCGTCCAGCACGTCGTACGGCGGCAACGAATCCTGATCGGTCTGATTGGGACGCAGCTCGGCAGTTGGCGGTTTGACGATGATCGCTTCCGGAATCACCAGTCCCGCGGGGCCCACTGCCCCATCCGGCCTGGCGCGATTGCGCCAGGATGACAGCGCGAATACCGTCGTCTTATAGACGTCCTTCAGGACCGAATAGCCGCCGCACATATCGCCATAGAGCGTTGCGTAACCGACCGACATTTCGGATTTGTTGCCGGTGGTCAGAACCATCCAGCCGAATTTGTTGGACAGCGCCATCAACAGAACGCCGCGGGCCCGAGCCTGGAGATTTTCCTCTGTCGTATCGGGCTCTCGGCCGACGAACAGCGGGGCCAGGGTCGATTCTAGTGCGGTGACGCTGTCTTTGATCGGCAGGGTTTTGAGATCGACACCCAAAAGGCGCGCACATTCATCGGCGTCGTCTTGGCTGGCATCGCTGGTAAAGCGCGACGGCAGGCGGATGCAATGAACCTGGTCTGCGCCCAATGCATCGACGGCAACTGCGGCGGACAGGGCCGAATCGATCCCGCCCGACATGCCCAGAACCACGCCCGGAAAGCGGTTCTTGCGCACATAATCGCGCAAGCCCAGCACCATGGCGGCATAGATTTCGGCCAATTCTGTTTCGGTCGGATCAGTTGCGCCGTTGGCGAACGGCCTTGTCACCCGCCCGGTAATGGTGTCGCAAGACAGTGAGGCAGAGGCTATTGGCTCCAATCCATTGCCGCCCTTGCGGAAATCGATCGGCAGCACCGCTTCGCGCCAAGCGGGGAGGGCACCGATCAGATCGCCGGCTGCATCCACGACGAAGGACCCTCCGTCGAACACCAGTTCGTCCTGACCTCCGATCTGGTTCAGATAGACGATCGGTAGTCCGGTTTCCTGGGAGCGTTCGTGTGCCAGTTCCAAGCGTTGGGTTACCTTGCCCAGTTCGAACGGGGATCCGTTGGGCACGATCAGCAGTTCCGCGCCAGCCGAGGCGAGCGCCTCGCAGACGGCCGGGAACCAGACATCTTCGCAGATCGGCACGCCGAGCTTCAGCCCGCGAAACGCGATCGGCTCGGGCAGCGGGCCCGCTGCAAAGACTCGCTTTTCGTCGAACACGCCGTAGTTGGGCAGTTCGTGCTTACACCGCACCGCCTGAATCTCGCCGTCGGACAGCAGATATACCGCATTGAAAACCGCGCCATCCCGGCGCAACGGGGCAGTGACGAGCAGAGCCGGGCCGCCGTCGGCGGTTTCCGCCCGCAACTCTTCCAGAGCGGCTTCGACCGCTTCCAGCAGGCTGGGCCGCAGTACGAGGTCTTCCGGAGGATAGCCGACCAGGACGAGCTCGGGGAACGCGACCAGCCACGCGCCATCAGCCGCTGCAACGGCCCGCGCGCCGCGGATCAAGGCGGCGTTGCCTGCGATGTCGCCGACTGTGGGATTAATCTGTGCCAGAGAAAGCCGGAAATGCGCGGCCGTGCCAACAGCGCTGGATACATGGTTCATCAGGGCCGCCTTGAAGAATTCAATTGCGTCCGTAATCGTCAGTGATGCGGACAATATCGTCTTCGCCCAGATAGCAGCCGGATTGAACCTCGATCAGCTCCAGCGGAACCGTCCCGATATTCTCAAGCCGGTGGATCGCGCCCAGTGGAATCGAAATCGACATATTGGGCCGCAAGGTGATCAGATCGTCATCGCGCGTAACGCGTGCCGTCCCATTGACCACAACCCAATGTTCCGCCCGCTTGGCGTGCTTCTGAAGCGAGAGTTTCGCGCCGGGCTTCACGGTAATGCGCTTCACCTGATAGTTAGGGCCAAAATCGACGCTTTGATAGGTGCCCCAAGGGCGATTGACGACGATGTGCGAAACACCCTCCGTTCGGCCGCTTTCGCGCAGGCGGGTGATAAAGCGTTTCACATCCTGCGACCGGTCCTTGGCGACCGCCAGCACCACGTCTCCGGTGGCCACGATGACGACATCCTTAAGGCCCAGAGCCGCAATCAACGGCCCATGAGATCGCAGATATGATCCCTCGGTTTCCTCCGCCATCACGTCGCCGATCATGACATTGCCGGTCTTGTCCTTGTCCCCGATATCCCATAGCGCCGACCATGAGCCGATGTCGCTCCAGCCCAGGCTCGCGGGTACGATGGCAGCTCTATCTGTGCGCTCCATCAGTGCGTAATCGATCGACTTGGAAGGGATATCGGCGAATGCCGCTCCGTCCAGCGCCACGACTTCACCGATATGGGTTGCCGCTTTGACCGATTGGATCGCGCCGGCAACCATTTCCGGCTCGAATCGGGCAAGCTCATCCAGCATCAGACCCGCTGGAAAAACGAACATGCCGCTGTTCCAACTCCAGTCGCCGTCGGCGAGATAGCCCGCGGCCGTTCCCAGGTCGGGCTTTTCGACGAAGCGGGCAATGCGGTACGCGCCGTCGATATGCGGCAGCGCTGCGCCGCTGCGGATATAGCCATAGCCGGTTTCGGGCGCAGTCGGCGTGATGCCGAAAGAAACAAGGTTTCCGGCATCGGCCGCAAGCGCTGCCGCGCCGATCGCGCGGGTCAGCGCATGCAGGTCGCGGATGATATGATCGGATGGCAGAACGAGCATCACCGCATCCGGGTCGCGTTCTCGCAGCAGGGCAGCGGCGGCGGCGATGGCCGGTGCGGTATTGCGCGCTACCGGTTCGATGATGATGGCCTCGGGCTTGATATCGATCGCCTCGAGCTGCTCCTGGACTAGGAAGCGATGTTCCTTGTTGCAGACGATGGTCGGGCCGGCAAAGCCATCTCCAGACACGCGCTTTGCCGTCGCGGCCAGCAGACTTTCCGGGCCGATCAGCGACAGCAGCTGTTTGGGATAAAGGTCCCGTGACAGCGGCCACAGACGGGTTCCTGACCCGCCCGAGAGAATTACGGGATAGATGGTGCGCGACATCATTGCCTCGTCAGAAACGCAAATCGCCTTTCGGCATTAGCTTGTCCGAACCATAAGATAATCCCGGCGAACCGTCCATTGATCGGCTCTTGGAACGGCTAAGCCGCCACGGCCAGCCGCGCAAAAGCTTCGATCAGATCTGCCTTCAGGTCGTCCACATCCTCCTGACCGGCATGAATGCGGATCAGGACCCCATCGGGCCAGCCGCGCTTGCTCCGAGCTGGAAGGTGAAAACCAGGCACGATCAGGGATTCATAGCCACCCCAGCTCCAGCCCATCTTGAACAGGCTCATCCCCTCGACCATCGCCGTCACGGCTTCGCGCGAATAGGTTTTCAGCAGAAAACCGAACAGGCCGCTGCAGCCGGTGAAGTCACGTTTCCACAATTCATGGCCAGGGTCTCCGGGCAAACCGGGATGCAGCACGCGTTGGACCTCCGGACGTCCAGCCAGCCAGTCTGCCAGCGCCAGGCCGGTTTGGCCGTGCCGGTCGATTCTCAGCGGCAGAGTGCGAAGTCCGCGCAAGCCGAGAAAGAGTTCGTCCGCACCGGCAGATTGCCCGGCCAGATAATGGGTTGTCTTCAATTTTTCATAGGTCGGGCGATCGCGCGCAGTGGTCACGCCCAGCATCGCATCCGAATGGCCCGCGATATATTTAGTTGCCGCCTGAATCGATAGATCGACGCCATGGGACAGCGGTTTGAAATAAATCGGTGTGGCCCAGCTGTTATCGATCATCACTGTGATACCGGCAGCCTTGGCCAGTTCGGTAATCGCCGGCACATCCTGAACCTCAAAGCTCCACGAACCGGGGGATTCGAGATAGATGACCTTGGTATTGGGTCTTAGCAGCGTTCGGATGCCGGCCCCGATCAGGGGGTCGTAAAACTCGATTTCGACGCCGAAGCCGGCCAGAATCTTGTTGGCGAAATTGCGCGTCGGCCCATAAACACTGTCCGTGATCAGCGCGTGGTCGCCCGCCGTCAGGAAGGCCAGCAGCGTCGTGCAGCAGGCGCCCAGACCCGAAGAGCTGACGACTGAGGCATAGCCGCCTTCGAGTGCGCTCACCGCATCTTCGAACGCCTTGCTTGTCGGCGTGCCGACCCGCCCGTAGCGCATGCCCTCATAGGGTTTGACGTCACCGCGCTCCAGCATTTCCACTGTGGGAAATAGAACGGTAGAGGTGCGATAGACCGGCGGGTTGACGGAACCCTGATGGCTCATAGGGTCGTATCCGGCATGGGCTGCCAAAGTCGACTGGCCGGGTTTTTTGTCTGTGCTCATGGCGATTTACAGTGTGGCTTTAGGTAGGGCCGGTGGCGGCTGGAAGTTCGGTATGCAGGCCCCATTCGGCCCAGGAACCGTCATACACTGCAATATCGGGGCGACCGATATGATTCAGCGCGAGCGCGATGACGCAGGCGGTGACGCCGCTACCGCAACTGGCGACAATGGGGCCGTCGATTGCGCCAGCGGCGGTCAGCTTGGCGCGCAACTGCTCAACTGAAAGCAGGGTTTTGGTAACCGGGTCGACCAGTTCGGTGAAGGGCAGGGACCGGCTGTTCGGAATATGGCCGCCGCGCCCATTCGCCCAGGGTTCGGGTGCGATGCCCTCAAATCTGCCTGCCGCACGCGCGTCGACCAATGTCTCACCGCCATTTTCGGAAATCGACTTGACCGCTTCCAGGTCGCGGACGAGTTCGGGTCTGAAATTGGCAAGAAAGCTTTTCGGTATTGGCGCCGAAGGGGCGCCTCTGTCCATTGGGCGGCCGTTCGCCAGCCAGTTCGGCAGGCCGCCATCCAGAACCGCGACCTTGTCATGGCCGAAAACGCGGAACATCCACCAAACCCGCGCCGCCGCGCTTGCCATGCCGCCGGCGTCATATGTGACGATTAGATCGTCGTCGCCGATGCCGAGCAGCCCGGCCTCCGCGGCGAATTCCTCAGCTGTCGGCAGCATATGCGGCAATGACGAGGCATGGTCCGAGATATGGTCGATATCAAAGCGCCGCGCACCGGGAATATGCTGTGCGGCGTAAAGCTCATCGGCTGTCGGGTTTGTGCCTTTGGGCGCCCAGGTCGCGTCGAGGACTATAATTCCTCGCTCACCCAGATGGTCGCAGAGCCATTCGGCGGTGACGATTCCGCTCGATCGGGGCAAGGTCATGGCGCGTCCTCTTTCAGCCAGCGTTGGCGCAGCGCGGTATGATTGCGCGCCAGCCAAGATATCGCGATCAGCAGTGCGGCATTGTCGATGGTTTGAGCGTCCAGCCACGCGATGGCGGTTTCGACCGTCACGATGTGGGTCTTGATGTCCTCATGCTCGGCCGCCAGCCCGTGGACGCCGCCGGCTTTTGTACTGTCGGTTTCGCCGACGAACAGGTGGCACACTTCCGAACCTGCGCCCGTGCTGTAGAGGAATTTGCCGATCGGCTCTATTCTGCCGATAATGCAGCCTGATTCTTCGAGTGTCTCGCGCCGCGCAACGTCGACCGGCGTCTCGCCCTCATCGATGATCCCTGCCACGCATTCGATCAACCACGGTCTCATCCCGGCCGCGAAGGCGCCGACGCGGAACTGTTCGACCAGCATGATCCGGTCGGTATGCGGATCGTAAAGCAGGGCGGCAACGGAATGACCGCGCTCGAACACTTCGCGCATCAGCGGCTTGCTCCAGCCGCCGTTGAACAGCCGGTGACGCAGCATATAGCGGTCGATCCGGAAATAGCTCTGGCAGACCGTCTTGCGCTCGAGAACTTCGACGTCGTCTTGGGTCATATGGCCGGCGCGCTCCCGTAATCTGGAGTACAATCCGTTACCACCCCGCGGGCGTGAACGAAAGCTGCGTCCGCCTGTATCAGTCGTTAGTGTAGCGCTGCTCTTTCCAGGGATCGCCCCGATCGTGATAGCCGCGAACCTCCCAAAAACCCGGATGGTTATCGGTAATGAATTCGATTTTGCTGATCCATTTGGCGCTTTTCCAGAAATAGAGATGCGGCACCACCAGTCGCACTGGTCCTCCATGCGCGGCGCTCAGAAGTTTACCCTCCCAATGATGGGCTATTAGGGCGTCCTGGGTCGCGAAATCTTCCAATGTCAGGTTGGTTGTGTAGTTGTCTTGCGAATGGAGCAGGACGAACTTCGCGTCTGGTAGCGGGCGCACCGCTTCCAGCAGGTGGCGGGTCGAAACCCCGTCCCAGCGGTTATCATAGCGCGACCAGGTCGTGACGCAGTGAATGTCGGACACGAAATGGGACTGCGGCTGGGCATTGAAGCCGGCCCAGTCCCAGATCGTGGGATGTGGGACCGCGCCCATGATCTTGAGCTTCCAGTCCTCAAGTTCGATCTGCGGTTGCATACCCAGATCCAGCACCGGCCAATCTTTGACCAGATGCTGCCCGGGCGGCAAGCGCTCGGTCTGGGGTCGCGCTGAGCGGCCCGTCAGAAATCGCCCCTCCTCAGCCCAACGCTGTTTGGTTTGCGTCAGTTTGGTCGGGTTAGGGGGCTTCTCGTCGCTGTCGATCATGGTGATCGATAGTTTATAACGATGGTCGCCGCGGCACCACCAGCTTCATCGTCATGACCTGGACAGTATCTCCGTTCTGGTTGATCGTTTCGCTGCGCAAAAGGGCCATGCCGCGGTCGGGCTTGGACTTGGACGGCAGAATTTCGACGACTTCGCTTTCGACATGCAGCACATCGCCCGGCCTAGTCGGTTTGGGCCAGGCGATTTCGCCGCCGCCGCCGATGATGCCTCCGGCCAAGGGCGCGCCGCTTTCGACCAGCATCCGCACCGTCATTGCGGCGGTGTGCCAGCCGCTGGCAGCTAGCCCGCCGAACAACGTGGACTTCGCCGCTTCGTCGTCCAGATGAAACGGCTGAGGATCGAATTGCGCCGCGAACGCCTTGATATCGGCTTCGCCGACGGTGAGCGCCTGACTGGTAAAGCGCTGTCCAACCGAAAGATCGTCGAGGTAGTACTTTCCCATGACGGATCAGACGGTCTTATAGCGCGGGGCTGCGTGGTCTCGCGACAGGTTCGGACCCAGCTTGAGGCGCGCTGCGGTGAAGTCTTCCCAGTCGGCGATTTCGGGCAGAGCAGGAATGGTGACGAGTTCGCCGCGATCCAGTCCGGCTAGGGCGGCATCCACCATCTCGTCTACCTCCATGATCATCGAAGACGGGAAGTTCTCAAGGTCCATACCTGAACGTTCCCAGATTTCAGTACGGGTCGCACCCGGCAGAACCGCCTGAAGCCGGATGCCGGCTTTCGCCAGTTCCCGATTGAGCGACAGTGTGAAGTTCAGGACATAGGCCTTGGAACCGCTATAGGCGCCGCCGGAAATCTCGGGCGCCACGGCCAGAACCGAGGCGATATTAATGATTATGCCGCTGCCGCGGGCGACGAAATTCGGCACAACAGCGCCGGCCAGCCGCGTTACCGCGCGATGTTCAATTGGATCAGCCTCTCCTGCTGATCGAGGTCGGAACCGTTGAATGGGCCCGAAACGCTGATGCCGGCATTGTTGATCAGCATCGTGACAGTCTTGTCGGTGCGCAGACGCTCTTCGATCCGCGTCAAGCCCGCCTTGTTGGTGAGGTCGCCCTTCAGAACGTCTACGGCAATGCCGGTCTGGGTTTTCAGCTGCCCGGACAAATCATTGAGACGCTGCTCATCACGCGCAACGAGGATCAGATCATAGCCGCGCCGTGCCATTCTGTCGGCATAGACCTTACCGATGCCGGACGATGCGCCGGTGATGAGGGCGGTGCCCTTGCCGTTGGGTTCGCTCATGCAAATCTCTTCTCGGGAAAGTGACTTGCATAATAATAGTCACAGATCTATATCCATTCAATGGAGAAAACCAAACTTTCCAATATGGACTGCCCGATTGCCCGCGCCTTCGACCGCGTCGGCGAATGGTGGAGCGTTCTGATCCTGCGTGACGCATTTCACGGTTTGACGCGGTTCGATCAGTTCCAGCGGAGCCTTCCGATCGCGCCTAATATGTTGACCAGACGGCTAAATGCGCTTGTCGATGCCGGGTTATTCGAGCGCCGGCTCTATAACGAACACCCACCCCGCCACGAATATGTGCTGACCGAAACCGGTCGGGACTTCCGGCCCGTGATGATTGCGATGATGGCCTGGGGCAACCGTCATTTCGCGCCCGACGGCATACAAAGCACCCTGGTGGACGCCCGGACCGGCATTGAAGCCGATCCGGTGGTAGTGGATCGTGCAAGCGGACGTCTGCTGAGCGAGGAGGACTTCACCTTCGCTGCGGGCCCCGCTGCGACCGATGCAGTGCTAAAACGTATGAGTTTCGTCGAACGAACACGCAGAGAAAAAACCGACGGATAAAGCGGCTGCGACCTCTACTGCGGCTGAGGCGCTTCTTTCCTAAGGCTGAGGATATAGGCGATCACGTCATGCGATTCCGTTTGCGACAGAATCAGATTCGGCATGTTCGGATGGGGCGTGTGGAGAAAAACATAGAGGGAGGTCGGGGTAATGCTCGGCGTGTCGGCGATCGCCACGAAGTCCGGCGGACCATTCGGTTTGGGTATCAATGAGCGTCGCCCGGTTACGAGATGGCATTGCGAGCAGGTCTTTATTGCAAATGCACGTCCGGCGGAGACATTGCCGGGCACATCCACTTGTTGCGCGCCGGCGGTAACAAAGGTGACGGTTGCCGCCGCGGCTACGGCGAGCGCCCCATAGATCATTTTGCGCATGGCGTACGGCACCCAGAAATTTCACGTATATAGCCGACTAACAGGGTTTGACTCATACACGCACTCCATAGCAGGCAGCATTGATTTAGATCAGCCGGTCGATTGTGCGGACCGGCAATTAGAGTTTCACCAGCATTTTACCGCTATTGCCGCCCGAGAACAGTTCCAGAAAGGCTGCGGGGGTCTGGTCCAGGCCGTGGCGGAGCGTTTCTGTGCTCTGGATCCTGCCTTCGGCCATCCAGCGGCCCATCTGCGCATGGAACTCGCCGAGCCGGTGGTTGTAGTCGAAGATGATAAAGCCCTGCATGCGGATGCGGGCGCGGACGATCCGCATCATGTTCCGCAACCCCGGCGGGTTCTGGTCGTTATAGGTTTCGATCATACCGCACATGGCGAATCGGGCATTGTCCTTGGCCGCGCCCAGGGCAGCGTCCAGATGCGCCCCGCCCAAATTGTCGAAATAGATATCGATTCCGTCCGGCGCGGCGGCGGCCAGCTTGTCGTCCAGCGATCCTTCCGCCTGATAGTCGATGACCGCGTCGGCGCCCAATTCTCGCACCACCGCGCATTTCTGCGCTCCGCCGGCCGAGCCGATGACGGTCAGCCCCTTAATCTTGGCGATCTGCACGACCGCTGAACCGACAGCGCCGGCCGCTGCAGAAACGAAAAGCACGTCCCCGGCCTTGGCGGACGCGACCTCCAGAACGCCGAAATAGGCAGTCATGCCAGGCATGCCCAGATGGCCGAGGAACCGCTGTTCCGGTACATCCAATGAGGGGAGCTTGGCGAACGATCCCGCTGCGGCCACGACTTCGTCGCGCCAGCCCCAGCTGTGCAATACCAGATCGCCTACCGCAAAACCTGTAGCGCGCGATTCAACAACTTCGCCTACGGCGCCGCCGACCATGGGCTGGTTGAGCATATAGGGCTGGGCATAGCTTTTCGCGTCGTTCATCCGGCCGCGCATATAGGGGTCGACCGAAAGCCACAGATTGCGGACATGCACCAAGCCGTCCTCAAGCGGCGGCAGGGCGATATCGACCAAAGAAAAATCTGCAAGTTTCGGCAGGCCTACGGGCCGCGCGGTGAGGGTCCAGGCCTGCGCCATGATCGCTCCCTTGGTCTCTGGCTCCGGGGGCCGGATTCGAACCGGCGGCCGATCGGTTAACAGCCGATTGCTCTACCGCTGAGCTACCCCGGAAAAGAGGCCGGTCGAAAGAGATTCGACCGCCGCGCCGCTGCATATAGCAAACGACGTCTTCGCATACTACCCCAGCGAACAAGCAGTTCGGATTTTGGAGGCACGGGCCGGAATCGAACCGGCGTACAAGGATTTGCAGTCCTCTGCGTGACCACTCCGCCACCGCGCCTTACCCAAAACTAGGGGCCGCGATACAAACACCAGCAGAAGGAGCGGGTCAAGCCGTGCGGCCCCCCTTGGATGCGGAAAAAAACTCAGCGCTGCCTTTGATGCAGCGCCTGTTCGACTACCGGAAGAATCCTGTCGACCATGACTTCGACGCCCTTTTGATTCGGGTGTTCGCCGTCGCCCTGGATCAGGCTCGCATCTTGGGCAACGCCCTCCAGAATCGAAGGATAGAGCGGGACGCGGTGCTTTGCCGCCATCGCCGGATAGATCGGGTCGAACGAGGCCTGATATTCTTCGCCGAGGCTTGCCGGTGCGACAGCGCCGCACAGCAGGACGCGAACGTGGGCCGCCCGTATCCGGTTCAGCATAATGTCGAGATTCGCCTTGGAAACGGCAGGGTCGAGGCCGCGCTCGGCATCGTTCGCGCCAAGTTCCAGAATAATCAGGTCGGGTTTGCTGGCGAGCGTCTTATCCAGCCGCACCAGACCGTCGGCAATGGTTTCGCCGGGAACCCCTTCGTTGATCACCCGAGCCTTGTGCCCGTGTGATCGCAAAGCCTTCTCGAACTGCACCGGGAAACTGTCTGTCGGGTCGAGCCCATAGCCGGAAAAATAACTGTCACCGAATGCGACGATGGTTCTTTGCGGTATCGGGTTATAGGCAACTGCGCCGGTGAGCGAGAGGATAGCCAATGCGCCGACGGCGAGGCTGCGACGCGCCGGTCGCGACTTCGTCCAGCCGATCAGACGGCGGCTGAGGCGTTTGGATACGGTCAGGTTCATGTCGCTCATATCGGTCTCCACGTCTTTAACACCGCAGGGGCAATCCGGTTCAGTTACCCGGGATGTATCCAGCAAGAACCGTGCCAACGTGGAGCAGCCATTATCGGCCAACTTTGCCCGAACGACTCGGCGTTCGCGCCAAAGCCGCGAAAAGGCCTGCCTAATACTGCACCGGTTTGCCTAACTCGTGTGCAGTGCAGCGACCGGGTGAGCCTCTTGATCGGTGCCCCGATCTTAAATGTCCAACCTCCTTGCAACGTTTGCCCGACAAAATTCCTTCACCGCACGGGCGTTATCCGAACAGTTTTTGGGCTGTCGTGGCGATGAGCCCCCCCTGATACCGGGCGCCGGCCAACTCGTTTTCCGACGGTTTGCGTGAGCCGTCGCCCGCCGCAATCGTTGTCGCGCCATAGGGCGATCCCCCGGTGACCTGGTCCAAGCGCATCTGCCCTTGAAAACTATAAGGCAGGCCGACGATCACCATGCCGAAATGCAACAGGTTGGTGATGATGGAAAACAGGGTTTGTTCCTGTCCGCCATGCTGCGTTGCGGTAGACGAGAATGCGCCGCCGACCTTGCCGTTCAGCGCGCCGCTTGCCCACAACCCACCGGCCTGATCCAAAAAGCTCGCCATTTGCGACGACATGCGGCCAAAGCGTGTTCCGGTGCCTATGACGATGGCGTCGTACGCGGTGAGATCTTCGATCTTCGCAACGGGGGCCGCCTGATCCAGTTTGAAATGATGAGCCTTGGCGGCCTCGTCGGAAATAAGCTCCGGCACGCGTTTGATGTCGACAGTTGCACCGGCTTCGCGCGCTCCCGCCGCGATGGCCTGCGCCATAGTTTCGATATGGCCGTAGGCTGAGTAATAGAGCACGAGGACTTTCGGCATCTTGATCTCCATCGCTAGATTATTGACTAGGCTGCGTCGACCAGGACGATTTCCGCGTCGTCCACGGCCGTGATTTGAAGGTTGGATTCCTGACTGATCGCTGCGCCGTCACGGGCGTCGATGCGCACTCCGTTGACCGTGATTGAACCGCTTGCCGGCACGAGATAGCCGTTACGATCGGCGCCGAGCGCATATTCGGCGGTTTCGCCTGCCTTCAGCGTGACCCCCAGAACCCTCGCGTCGGTGCGAATCGGCAATGCCTCTTTGTCGGTCTCGAAACCGCTGGCCAAGGCAACGAATTTGCCGGATCTGTCTGATTTCGGGAACGGTTTGGCGCCCCAGGACGGCGCGCCGCCCGGCCGCGTCGGCTCGATCCATATCTGGAATAGAGTTGTTGGGGTTTCTCCCAGATTATATTCGGCATGGCGGATGCCTGTTCCCGCACTCATGACCTGTACGTCGCCGGCTTCGGTACGTCCTTTGTTGCCGAGACTGTCTTGATGCGTGATCGCACCCTTGCGGACATAGGTGATGATTTCCATGTCCGAATGCGGATGGGCCGGAAAGCCGGTGCCGGGGGCGATCTCGTCGTCATTCCAGACGCGCAGTGCGCCCAGGTTCATCCGCTGCGGATCATAGTAATTGGCGAACGAGAAATGATGCTTCGCATTCAGCCAGCCGTGGTTGGCGCCCCCTAGTGTATTGAAGGGTCTCCGCTCGATCATGTTCGCTTTCTCCTCGCGTACTGGCCCGACCTTGAAGCGATCGGCTCGCTGCTGTCTTCATTCAAGATAATGCTGCTGATTGGGATGGAAATAGAAACCTTAGAAACTCATAGTTTCCATTTGTGTTCCTGTCCCTATTGGGCGTTTGCGCCGGCGGTAGTCATCTACGCCTCGAAATGGTACCCACGAAATATGCCGGAACGAGTTGCCAGTGAATCGTCCATTGCTCCGCCGAAGGCGCGCGGCTTGATCGTTTTTGCCCATCCGGCGCTGGAGCGGGCCAGGGTGGCGCCGGCCATGCTGAGGGCGGTATCGCCACTGCCGAACTTCGCGGTGCGCGACATCTACGATCTATATCCGGATATGACGATCGACGTGCTGGCCGAGCAGGTGGCGCTGGCGGTCAGCGACTTTGTCGTGCTGCAATTCCCGCTCTATTGGTATTCTGTGCCGGCCTTGCTCAAGGAATGGCTCGATCTGGTGTGGATACCCGGCTGGGCTTATGGCAAGGGCGGTACGGTTTTGATGGGCAAGACTCTGGCCTGTGCCTTTTCGGCAGGCGGTGCGGGCAATGCCTACGGTCCTAGGGGCACGAACCGCTTTACCATCGCCGAATTGATGCGTCCCTGGGAGCAGACCGCAGCCTTGTGCGGCATGCGATGGATTTCGCCCTTCGTCATTCATGGCGCAGGCGATCTCGACGATGCGGCGCTGGGGTCAGAATCGACGCGCTATGGAAAATGGCTACAGGTTCAATCGGCAAAGGCGATGACGGTGGCCGGGTGATCGACGGTGTACTGCTTCAGGTCTTCGTCTATCTGGCGGCAGCAGTTCTCGCCGTGCCTGTGGCGACGCGTCTCGGTCTGGGTTCGGTACTCGGCTATCTGGTTGCCGGCGCTCTTGTAGGCCCCTGTGCGCTGAATTTGGTCGGCGATGCTTCCTCTGTCGGCCATATCGCCCAGTTCGGCGTAGTGATGCTGTTGTTCCTGATCGGGCTTGAGGTCCGGCCGGCATTATTGTGGCAGCTGCGGACGGTCATCGTCGGCTTCGGCGCCAGCCAACTGATCGTCACCGGCTTTGCTATTGCCGCCGTTGCCTTGGTGCTGGGTCAGCCGTGGCGTGCGGCGCTGGTGTCGGGTTTCATCCTGGCAATGTCGTCGACCGCGATCGTCCTTCAGTTGCTGGATGAAAAGGGGCTTCGGCGCAGGGCGGTCGGCCGATCCGCCTTCGGGGTCCTGTTATTTCAGGACCTGGCGGTCATTCCCCTGCTGGCCCTATTGCCGCTCGCGGCGATAACGGGCGCGTCGGTGGTCACCGAACCGGTTGGTTTTCTCGCCGGACAGCCGGACTGGGTGAAGATATTGGCCTCGCTGTCCGCAGTTGCAGGTTTGGTTATCGGTGGTCGCTATCTGCTGCGTCCGATATTCCGCATCATCGCCGCGACGCATCTGCGTGAGCTGTTTACGGCATCCGCCTTGTTGCTGGTCGTTGCGGTCGCGCTGCTGATGGAATTGGTGGGGCTCTCACCCGCATTGGGAGCGTTTCTGGCGGGCGTACTGCTGGCCGAGAGCGAATATCGTCGAGAGCTGGAGACGGATATCGAGCCATTTCGCGGATTATTGCTCGGAATTTTCTTCGTAACGGTGGGGGCGGGGCTCGATTTTGGCCTTTTTCGCAGCCAACCGCTGATCCTCGGCGGGCTGGTTGTCGGTCTTATGGCACTGAAATCGATCATTCTTCTGCTGATCGGTCGCGTATTCAAGTTGACCTGGCGTGAAGCCGGCCTGCTTGGGGCTGCGCTCTCGCAGGGCGGAGAGTTTGCTTTCGTCCTGCTTTCGCTGGCGGCGGCGATCGGCGCGCTGCCTGCCGGGCTGGCGGCTGTACTAACTGCAGCTGTCGCTCTCTCGATGGCTGCGACCCCGCTAGCTGTCGCAGCCTATGAACGGTTGACCCGCTCAGATAATGCTGTCGCGCCTGAACCGGACGGCAAATACGATGCCGGTACGCCAGAAGTGCTGATCGCCGGTTATGGCCGGTTCGGTCAGGTGGTTACACGTATTCTCACCGCCAACGGCTACAAGACATCGGTTCTCGAGAATTCGGTCGAGCAGATACAACTGGTACGACGCTTCGGCAGAAACGCCTTCTACGGCGATGCGGGCAGAGTTGATCTGCTGCGCGCGGCCGGGGCCGAGAGCGCGCGCATTCTGGTTGTGGCAATCGACGATCGGGAAAAGGCCAGCGAAATCGTCGAAACTGTCCGGCAGGCATTTCCGCATCTGACGGTGCTGGCGCGCGCCTTCGACCGGCGCCATGCCTATGAGTTGCTGGACCGCGGCGCCCATGTAGTGGAACGGGAGCTTTTTGAGGGCGGATTGGCGATGGCGAGCAGCGCGCTCGAGGCACTCGGCTGGCGCGCCTACCGGGCGAACCGCGCGGCCCGCCTCTTTCGCCGCCACGATATACGGTTGTTCGACGAACTGCGCAGCCTGTGGGCGGACGAAACGCGCTATGTCAGCGCGGTGCGCGAGAGTTCACCGCGGATGGACGATTTGCTGCGCGCTGACATCACGAGGCTCCAGCCTCGGGAGGCTGACACGGGCTGGGACACCGAAACCCGTTACCGGCAAATGAACACAAGCCCGGGCGACGAAGAGCCCAAGAGCTGACGTTAGGTCAGCTTTCGGGTACAAGTTCCTTAACCGTTTCCCATGGTCGGCAAAGCCTGACTCCGTCCGCGGAAACGACGATCGGCCGTTCGATCAAGACCGGGTTGGCGACCATGGCGTCGAGGGCCTGATCGTCGGTCAATCCCGGCTTGTCCAGCCCTAGAGAGGCGTACAGATCGCCCTTTCGTCGGATCAAGGCAGCGGGCTTCATCTTCATTTTCTGCAGTAATGATTTCAGCGTCGCGCGATCGGGCGGCGTTTTAAGATATTCGATTACAATGGGCTTAAGCCCTTGGTCGCGCAGATATTGTAGGACATTGCGCGAGGTGCCGCAGCCCGGGTTGTGATAGATGGTGACGGTCATCGCGCGATTATGCCTTTGTTGAGGGATCTTTCGGATCGTCAAATCGTTGCACACTCGAGATCGTGGTGACAACAATGTCACACTCGCGTTGAATTTCTTCCCGCGCCAGGGAATTGATCTTATGCACTTGAATGCCGCATCTTTTGGACAATACTGTTGCATTAGAGTGACTCTAACATTCGTCTGCGAGCATTGAGTTTTTATGAAGATTTCAAGTTTCGGCTTCCTTGCCCGCAGCCTGTTGATCGGCTCGTTTGTCTGGGCCCCGTCTCTAGCCTTTGCGGCCGCGCCGCCTGCTGCGTCTCAGATCGTGCTGGCGTCCCACAAGGCGCTATATTCAGTAACTCTTACCAACACGCGTCCCGGTGGCGATTATCTCGACGTCAGCGGCAAGATGATATTGGAATTCACGGATGCCTGCGACGCCTGGACGACTAATCAAAAGTCGCTGCTGCGCACTGTTACCGGCGAAGGGACTGAGGCGCTGAGCCATAGCGATTTCGCTGCATGGGAAAGCAAGGCAGGCGATGATTACAAGTTTTCGGTTCGTCAAACCCAGGATGGCGATGTCAGCGAGTTTCGCGGTCGGGCAAAGCGTAACGGACCGGGCGATGCAGGCACTGCGGAATATTCAAAGCCCGACCACCTGACCATCAAATTACCGCCGCATTTTCTGTTCCAAACCGCCCAGCAGGTGAAGCTGATAGAGTACGCGCGCAAAGGTGAGCATTTCATGACCGGCGATATGTTCGACGGCAGCGAAGGCGGCGGGGCGGCTCGTTTTAATGCGGTGATCTTGAAGCCCGCGGACGAAACCCACTCAGCTTTAAAGGACCCGTTACTCGATAGCCCCCGCCATCGCGTGCGCGTCGCTTTCTACCCACCTGCCGGCACCGACGATCCGGCTGACGGCACTAACGCGGCCGAGGCGCGTGAGCAGCCTGAATATGAAATGACCATGACTGTACATGATAACGGTGTGGTCAGTGATTATGACTATGACTACCAAGATTTCAGCGTCCACGGGCAATTGCAGGCAATCCAATCCTTGCCCAGGCCGCACTGCTGAATGACCGGCTTTAGTCGGAGGTGAGACTTATCCTTCGCTGCGACTTTAGTAAAAATGTAACCATAATTGTTATTTTCTGAAAATCGCGCTTATTGGTCTGCACGATCGGTTTTTTGCGCATGCCGGAACGCATCCGTCGTGCGCCGATCTCAGGTGCGAGTTCAAGATGCGGGATGAATGCGGCCGATGAAAACAATTCTGATTGTCGAAGACAACGAACTCAATATGAAGCTTTTCAACGATCTGTTGGAGGCTCACGGTTATGCCACACTGAAAACACGAGACGGAATCGATGCCCTGAAGATGGCCCGCGAGCATCACCCCGACTTAATTATCATGGATATTCAGCTTCCTGAGGTTTCTGGACTGGACGTAACGAAATGGCTGAAGGAAGATGAAAAATTAAGGGACATCCCCGTCATCGCCGTAACGGCGTTCGCGATGAAGGGCGATGAGGAAAAAATTCGTGAGGGTGGATGTCAGGACTATATCGCCAAGCCGATTTCGGTGACGAAATTCCTGGAAACGGTTGCCAAGCATCTGCACTAACCGTTGGGCGTCGGTGAACGATCATGCCCGCGCGCGTTCTCGTCGTTGATGATCTGGTTCCCAACGTAAAACTGCTCTCGGCTAAGCTTCAAGCCGAATATTTTGACGTGATAACCGCATCTTCGGGGCCGGAGGCCCTCCAGAAGGTCGCCGAATCTCCCCCCGATTTGATCTTGCTTGACGTGATGATGCCCGGCATGGACGGCTTCGAAGTTTGCCGACGCCTCAAATCCGACCCGAAAACCACCCATATCCCGATCGTGATGATTACTGCCCTGTCGGATTCGGAAAACCGTGTTCGCGGTCTGGAGGCAGGCGCTGACGATTTTCTGACCAAACCGGTCAACGACATTGCTTTGTTCGCCCGTGCGCGCTCACTGATCCGGCTCAAGCTGACCTCCGACCAATGGCGGCTGCGTGAAAAAACCTCCCATCAATTCGCCATGCTGGAAGACGACCGACCGATCATTGAGGAGGCTGCGGACCATGCGCGCATTCTCCTGGTCGAAGATGGGCGCGCCGTCGCCGAGCGCATCGTATCGACTCTGGCACACGATCAGGACGAATTGACCGTTAAGTCGGGCAGTGCCGATGCCTTGGTGGGAATCGACGATCCACCGGGTTTTGATCTGGTGATGATCAGTCTGCTTCTGGCGGCCGAGGACGGCCTGCGGCTGTGCTCTCAGCTTCGCTCGCGGGAAGGCACGCGGCAGGTTCCGATTTTGCTCCTGGCCGACGAGCAGGAGATGAAGCGGGTCGCCAAGGGGCTCGAACTCGGCGCCAACGACTATGTACTGCGGCCGATCGATCGCAACGAGCTCTTGGCCCGTGTCCGCAGTCAGATTCGCCAAAAGCGCTATCAGGATCGTCTGGTGGCCAACTATACCGCCAGCCTATCGATGGCTTTGACCGATGCTCTGACTGGCCTGTTCAACCGGCGCTATGTCATGGGGCATCTGGAGCGCCTGCTTCTCAAATCGGGCGAGCAGAAAAAGACGTTTGCTGTGTTGATGCTCGATATCGATCATTTCAAGCAGGTAAACGACACTTACGGGCATGCTGCGGGCGACATGGTGCTGATGGAGTTCGCGCGTCGTATTTCCCGCCATATGCGCAATTTCGATTTGGTCGCGCGCATCGGCGGCGAAGAATTTCTTGTCATTTTGCCAGATATCGATCTGGCAATGGCGGGCACTATTGCCGAGCGGCTTTGCGCGGTGATCGCCGACGAACCAATCGTGTGCACGCCAAACGGGACGGCGGTGACCGTTAGCACCAGCATCGGCGTGACTTTGGCCGGCGAAACCAGCGAGCCGGTCGACGCCGTATTGAAACGCGCCGATACCGCCTTGTATCGGGCGAAGAACGCCGGCCGCAATCGCGTCGAGATAGAACTTATCTCTAACGAAGTGCCGTCGAACCAGACGGCGTGACATTCGCTTTACTCTGCGGCAAGCGCGGGTTTGGCCGGCCGGCGGTGTTTCGCTTTGGCATCCTGCTTGTCGCGCTTCAGCCCATGCTGGGCTAGCCAGACATTCACGCGGTCGAGATAGAGATAGATTACGGGCGTCGTATAAAGCGTCAGAAATTGCGAGACAATCAGTCCGCCGACGATCGCAATGCCGAGCGG
>PLTD01000033.1 GCA_003165335.1 Rhodospirillales bacterium
TTCGAATCCCTTCGCCCGCTCCAGATTTTCATGCACTTAGGTTCCAATAGAGCCGCTTACCTGGCATTCTGTGAGGCTGAGGTAAGCAAGAGGTAAGCTGGCTGGCTAATATTGTCGCCGTTGCCGCCGTCGTTCCGGTTCGGCTATTCCCTCAACGGCTTCTTGATGCTTTGCAAAAAGTTAAAAACGACGCTTTCCCAGCGTGGCTCTCTTCATCATCCAGCCCTCTGCGCCCGATGGGAGGCCTCACTAAATCTCGTCGCGCCAGGGCTGTTTTCTGATCTCTGTCGTTGTTGTAGTCGGTCACCACGTCGAGCGCTCGGCTGAACAAGCGCCCCTATTGCAATAGTCCACAACCATCCCACTCTAAGGTTTTCGATCACTTTTGATCGCGCTGCGTAATGCTGAATCACTGAGTAATTATCGTATCTTGACAGAATGTTATCCAGTGCCTCGCTTTTAGGTATGGACACTAAACAGACCCCACTACCCGGTGGCCAACTGCCCTCAGCCGGAACCGCCCGGAGGCCGCCGTGGCAAGCCTGAGCGACGGCGCCATCCGGGCTGCGATCAAGACAGTCGCCGAGACCGGTAAGCAGAAGACCCTGTCCGATGGCGAGGGCCGTGGAGTCGGGCGCTTGGTCCTGATTCTGAAGCCGATGCCAACGCGGGTGACCGCGGAGTGGATGGCACAGCAGTGGCGCGAAGGTAAACGGACCAAGGTCGGGGTCGAGGGTTCGAACCTTTTCGCCCGCTCCAAAATGTCCTAATTAGTTCAAGTATTTAAATAGACCCTTCGGGGGTCGACGTCGCTTACAGAAACGCTCCTGTCTCGTCGTGTAAGCTCTCTGTAAGCAAAAAATCCATGAAAGTCTGGCCCGGCAGTGAGTTTATCGCCGTTTTCCATCCCAAAGGGCGCCGTCACCGGGCGGCAAAATGATCGAACCTATAAGGCGTGCCCTCGAATCGGTTGATTGGGTGCGTGGACTCGCTCAAAGCGGGCCAAGGCGGCGCTCGAGGCGTCGGTGATCTTGCTTGGGTTAGATTGGAGGTAGGAATTACGGTAGCAGCAGCTGTAAATAACTTTATACTTCAATGAGATGCGAAGGTTATATAAGATATCTTATGGAAAATAAGGGTCCATTTATCAAGCTTCCGCTGTTTTAATCCCGGATTCACGCACGATAGACAGTGATCCATCGGGTATCGCTCATCTACGGTTGATTTTTCGTTGAGCGAAAATCCTTGGACCGCCAATAGCGTTCCGGCAATCGAGCGGAAGCGAAGCACTTCTTGCGCGAAGAATCCGTTCGCTTCGCTGCTTTGAGCAAGCTTTCTGACGGCAGGAAGTTCGGCCTCCAGCTGTTCGAAATAGTTCGGCATGGGCGTCCTGCCTGATTGTGCGCATACTTTATTTATAACGGCTCGAATTCGGCTTTTCAGTTGTTTAAGGCAATTCACCATTGCTGTTTCCATCGAACACACGCTTCTCCGTCTGCTTCGTTAAACCAGTCGTCCGTCAATGGCTGGGATTTAACCCGCCCTGGGCCGGACGTCCGGCTTCTCGTGGTGTCACCCGTAAGCGGCAAATCCGCTTTCCACCTTTGATGGTCATCTGAATCTCTGTCAGAACGGGTAACAAGCGTCAGATTTTGACCACTAGAGCTCGACCCATCGGTCCAGCGCGTAGTCGAAATACCGGTCCACCCGCTCGCCGTTCCAGCGGTATTTGAGGTGGCGCTCCTGCGTGGGCAGACCCACAGCGCGCGGCCGGAAGGCCCCGATGCATTCGCCGCCTGTTCGGCGAACGCTCGAATAGACGACGCCATTGCCGCCGGCGTCGCGTAAAGCGCGCCCATAGGTCTGCGCCGCGCCGTAGTACACGGGGTCCAGAATCCGCGCTCGCTCGGGTTCAGGCAGGGCCGCCACGTCCTCGAAATCTTCGGCGACCGTCCCGACCAGGACCCGCATGTCCTCCGCGCGGGGCGGATCGCCGCTGTCGCGCGCGAATCCCTCGAAATGGAACACGGTCTCGGCCACCGCGGTCTCCAGTTCGGACGCCGCGTAATAGACCCCGTAGGATCCATCGCTGAACCGCGATCCCTTTGGATTCAGGTGGGTGAAGGAGGCCATGACGTAGCTCGCGCCCGGCCCCGTCACGCGTTCCTCCTGCGGGACGAGCGAGATGTTTCCGACTTCGTTGCGGATTCGGGGATTCGTGAGCTGTTCCAGCGCGATCAGCGCTTCCCACACCTTCGTGTCGGGCGTCAGGCGTTCGAACAGATCAATCGGTGGGTATCGTGACGCGACGATGCGCCAGGCCTGAGGCCAGTCCACGCTTCGCAGGGACAAGGCTCAGCTCCAGGGCGCGCGCGCGGCATCGAGATAGGTTCGAACGGCTGCCAGATCGACGACGTCTCCACCCAGCATGCGGTCGAGGGGACTCTGGTCGCCGAATGCCTTGTTCGGCCGTTTGATCCAGATGTCCGCGAGCTGCGGATCGGCATAGACGATCTGCAGCGCCTTGTAGATGCCGGCGATATATCCGATCCGCCTAAGGGTGTCGGCGGGCACGCGGACCCCGCTGCCGTTGCGCCAGGCGTAGTAGGTTCTTTCGGCAGGGGCGCCGAGCAGGACTCGGGCCTCCTCACCGCTGATACCCCAGGCCTCCATGATGAGGAAGAAGCCGCGAAGCGCATCGATCGGAATGGGCGCGGCATTAGCCGGTGTCGTGTGGTGGCGTGCGGACCGCATAACTATCTCCTGCTAATCCGCATAAGATAGGCTTTTTTATGCGGTTTTGCAATCAGGCCCTTCTGCCGGCTGTTCCGGGTCCAGGGCGTCCAATTCCGGGCGGGCCTGCAGCGCCCGGTATGTGTTCACAAAACGCCGCGCCTCATCGACCGTATGCCGCCAATCTTCGGACAAGATCGGGTAGAGGCTCCGGCGATGGAAGGCGGCAAGCGCCCGTTGCCTGAAAAAGCCCAACGGATCCTGCATCTCACCCTCCGTTCAGAGTCGCGTAACGGCATCCATCACCCGATAATCCGATCTGGGACTCTCAACGTTTCGGCAACCTGCTAATGATCCGCCTTCTGGATGATGGTGCGGGCATAGGTTTCGAGGACGGCATTCATGCGGGTCTGATAGCCCTTGCCCTGCGCCTTGTAGGCATCCAGCACGGATTGCTTGACCCGCAGCGTGACGGACTGGGTGCGGACAGGCTCCACCAGGCGGGCATTCTTCCAAAAGGCCTCATCGGTTTCGGGAATATCGCTCAAATCGATCTCGCGGTCCGGGATGGCCGCGATCTCCGTCGCTGTCAGAGGCTTATCGTATCGCTTGCTCATACAGTCTCCTTTCAGGTTGCGAAGCCGGGCGCGTGGAAATGATCCGGACCCGCCCTGCCCTGTCGGTATGCACGACGGTCAACACCGCGACCTGATCGACAATGCCGATGCTGATTTCCCGAAGCTCACCATAATCATCGCGGCGATCGACAACGGTCAGCACCGGGCCGTCAAAGATCCTCCGCGCCATATCGAAACTGATGCCGTGCTTGGCAATGTTGCTGGCGTTCTTGGCATCGTCCCATTCGTACACGCGCCCAAAGTTACTACAAAAAGTATGTACGGATAAGGAGTTTCGGGCGCCCGATCCCTATAGCACGCCGAAGAATCCGGGCGCGCCCTCCGGGCCGGGCTCTAGGCTCCGCCCCGAGCCGCCTGGTGTCTCGTCCATCCGGTCACGATCCCTCGCGCAAAGTGAATTTGGCCGGCGCGCGAGCGCGCCGCTTGTCAGTTCAGTAGAGCTAAGGGTCTCCGCCCCTCGCGCGGGGAAGGGTTCGCGCGTTTACGCGCCGGAGATCCGCGTATCCCCAAGGTTCGGTCACTGCGTTCCCTGCCAACTTGGGCGATCCCCCTCGCGGATGCCCGCCCATCCCCTTGCTACCCCCGGTCTCGCCGACGGGCAGAGGTTCAGCGCGGCTTTGCGCTGAAACCTCAGTCCAAGGAGATCGGAGATGAGCAGCATCACACGAGGCGATATTTATTCACGCGTCACCGACAAGATCGTTGCCGATTTGGAAAAGGGCGTTCGGCCCTGGCTGAAACCGTGGAACGCGGAACATGCGGCGGGTCGGATCACACGGCCCTTGCGCGGTAACGGAGAGCCCTACAAAGGCATTAATATTCTGATGCTTTGGGGCGAAGCCGAACTGAAAGGTTACAATTGCCCGATCTGGATCACCTACCGCCAAGCCCACGAGGCACTTTTGCTCCCTGTGCGGTTCGAACTTGTTCTGGGATGCCGGCGGTCTGACGGGCTTCGCAGGCGGTTGCTTCAACGATCCAACTTTGCTCGCTCCCCGCGGCGTCGTGCGGTACTCACAGCGAATGCCCTGGGCCGTGTTTCCATCCTCGTGCGAAATCGTCAATCACTAGTCGTCGCTCTCTTTGCGGTCTCAACGCATAGCTCCGCTAACCACCCAAGGCGTGTGTCAGCGGGACGCAATGGCTAGCCGGAAACGGACATTCTAAGGGCATTCCGCCAGGGCAGCGGAGCGCCGATTGCGGCCGTTCGGGCGGCCGCGAGTTAGCGAGTCAAATCGACCCGAAGCGGCCGTCTAGCGAGGATAGTTCCGTCGAAGCGAGGCTCTTTGCGCGGGCTTGTCTTATTGGACCCTCCGATACGGCATACCGAGTGCTGCTGCCGTGCTGGTCGGTCCGGAAACTACTCAGACCAAGCCCATTGCTATCGATCGCGTGGTCGGAGCGTCGACCTGCATCGACGCCGGCGGCGGCAAAGCGTCGTGCGAGCAACTGGTTGACCTGGATCAATGTCATCGGCTCCAGCCTCAGTAAACTTAGCGCTTCATCGACGGGATGCAGGATGATCAGCTATTCCTTCATCGCTGCGAGTGTGTGCGGTTCGTTCGCGCCGCTGTGGCGCGAGTTCGGTGGATTCAGGCGTTGAACGACATAGCCACGACCGGCGCTGCGGATATCCCCGTCGCCAAGGCACCGGCTCTCCCTGAGCAAAAAATTCCGTCGCATCGGTGGCGTTATCTGCTTGCGGGTGCCTTGCTGCTGCTCGCCACCGCGGGAGCGGCATGGTGGTGGATCGCCAGCAGCAGAGCAGCCATGCACTACACGACGACGCTGGTGACGCAAGGCACGGTGGCCCGCGCCGTCACTGCGACCGGGACGATCAACCCGGTGCTGACGATCATCGTCGGCACCGCCGTATCCGGCGTGATTCGGTCGCTGCAATGCGACTACAACACAAGGGTGACCAAGGGGCAGATCTGCGCCAAGATCGATCCGCGTCCCTTTCAGGCTATCGTCGACCAGGACGAGGCGAACCTGGCGGCAGCCAAGGCGCAGCTCAACAAGGACCAGGCAACCATCGAGTACACCAAGGCCAATTCGGGGCGCACCGCCTTGCTGGCACGGGAGGACTCGATCGCCATAGACACTGCTGATCAATCGCTGAGCAACTACCATCAGGGACAGGCGCAGGTCCTGCTCGACAAGGCGACGATCCAGCAGTGGCAAGCCCAGCTTGCCAGCGCTGAGGTCAACCTTGACTACACCGACATCGTCTCGCCGGTGGACGGCACCGTGGTGTCGCGCAACGTGACGGAGGGACAGACCGTCGCAGCGAGCCTGACGACGCCGACATTGTTCCTGATCGCCACCGATCTCACCCAGATGGAAGTTGACACCAATGTCAGCGAAAGCGACATAGGCACCGTCAAGGAAAAGAACCCCGCGAGCTTCACAGTCGAGGCCTATCCCGACCACCCGTTCCGGGGAAATGTCGTCCAGGTGCGGCAGGCGCCGCAAACGCTCCAGAACGTTGTCACTTTTGACGTCATCGTCGACGTCGCCAACTCCGACCTGGCGCTGGTGCCGGGGATGACGGCCACGACCAGGATCGTCACCGACGAGCGCGACAACGTCATCCGCGTGCCCGATCAGGCGCTCCGCTATACGCCTGCCGGTACGCCCGCCGCCGCACTGGCGCCAACCGAACCCGTCGCCGCACCGGCGCAGCCTGCGGCCGCAGCGACCCAGCAGGGGCAGGTCTGGATCCTGACCGATGGCAAGCCCGTCCGTGTTGCCGTGACGCTCGGGCTCGACGACGACACCTATACCGAGATCGTCAGCGGCGGTCTGAAAGTCGGCGATCCGGTGATCCTGTCCGAACAACGCGGCGGCGCGAGTGCAAATTCCGCCGTCCCTTTGCCGCACCTGTAGCATGACGGCGCCGCAAATGCCCGATGCCGTAATCCAGATCGAAGGCGTGACCCGGACCTATCACGTCGGCGGCGGCGATGTTCATGCGCTTGCCGGCATCGACTTCACCGTCGAGCGCGGCGAGTTCGTGGCCATCATGGGCTCGTCGGGCTCCGGCAAATCGACCCTGATGTCGATCCTCGGTTGCCTCGACCGTCCCTCGACCGGCCGCTATCTGCTTGACGGCATCGATGTCGCGAGCCTGCCGGAGCCCGACCTCGCGCGCATCCGCAGCGAGCGGCTGGGCTTTGTCTTCCAGATGTTCAACCTGCTGTCGCGCACCAGCGCGGCGGAGAATGTGGCCCTACCGCTGTTGTATTCGGATGGGGGAAAGTCCGGGAGCAAGACGCGTCTCGAACGCGCCCGGGAGGCTTTGGACCGTCTCGGGCTCGGTGATCGCGCGGGAAACACGCCAAGCCAGCTCTCCGGCGGTCAGCAGCAGCGGGTGGCGATCGCGCGGGCCTTGATCAATTCACCGAGCCTGCTGCTTGCCGACGAGCCGACCGGAAATCTCGACACGCGCACCTCGCACGAGATCATGCAAACGCTGACGCAGCTCAATCGTGAGGAAGGCGTCACGATCGTCCTGGTGACGCACGAGCCCGATATCGCCGCCTATGCCAATCGCACGGTGACGATGCGCGATGGCCGCATCCTGACCGACGAGCGCAAGAAGTCTACCATCCCCGCGCCGCCGCCGGCGGCGACGGATTTGTCGATCTTTCACCCGCATGCTCCGGCAGAAATGGGGAACGGAGCCATTCTTTCCTGGGCTTTCGGTCTGATGATCCTGGCTGCGGCGGTGAACGCGCTCGCGCGCAACAAAATGCGCTCGGCGCTGACCATGCTCGGCGTCTTCATCGGCGTCGCCGCCCTGATCGCGATGGTGGCCATCGGACAAGGCGCCAATGACGCGGTAGAGAAGCAGCTCGCAAGCCTCGGCACCAACCTGGTTGTCATCGTCCCGGGAGCAGTGACGAGCATGGGCGCCCGCGGCGGGTCGGGCAGCGCCTCAACCCTGACCGTCACGGACGCCCAGGCTATCCGGCGCGAGGACCCGGCTGTCGCACAGGTCGCTTACCTGATCCGGCAGTCGGGCCAGACCGAGTTCGCCAACAGGAACTGGACGACCACGATCCAGGGCGTTACCCCCAACTACCCGCCGATCACCAATTGGCAGATTGCCAGCGGCCGCGCGATCAGCCGCGACGATGAGAGCAGCGCCGCCCTCGTGGTGCTGCTTGGCCAGACCGTCGTCAGCAATCTCTTTGCGCCCTCGGACAATCCAATCGGCGCCGTCATCCTGGTCAAGGGCGTTCCGCTGCGCGTCGTCGGTACGCTGGTAGCCAAAGGCCAATCGACCTATGGCCAGGATCAGGACGATCTCGTCATGGTGCCGTTCACCACCGGCGAAACCAAGGTGCTCGGCGTCGCTGCACCGACCCAACCGGCCGCGCTCAGTGCGATCTTTCTGCCGCCGCCCAACCCCTATAACATCCAGGCCCGGCTGACCGGCTTCGTCAACCAGATCTACGTCCAGGCCCGAAACGAGACCGAGGTTCAGGCGGCGATCGGGCAGGCAACGGCGACATTAGTGCTCCGGCACCGCATAAGGCCAGGGGACGTCAACGACTTCGCGGTGCGCAACCTCAGTCAGATCGCCAGCGCCGCGCAGGGCAGCAGCCAGGTCATGGCGCTGCTGCTCGCCGCCGTGGCCTCAATATCGTTGCTCGTCGGCGGCATCGGCATCATGANNGCGCGAGATCGGCTTGCGGATGGCGATCGGCGCGCGCCGCCTCCACGTGCTGCTGCAGTTCCTCACCGAAGCCGTATTTCTGAGCCTTGTCGGCGGTGTAGCGGGCATCATCTTCGGCGTCGCGGTGTCGGAGACGATCTCTCTCGTCTCCGGTTGGCCGACACCGATTTCGCTGACCGCGGTGCTCGGCGGGTTCACCTTCTCGGCTGCGGTCGGCATTTTCTTCGGCTATTATCCGGCGCGCAAGGCGGCAAACCTCGACCCGATCGAGGCGCTCCGCTACGAGTAGCGCGCATTTACGGTAGCGGCTTTGTGCTCACGCTGCACATTCCGAATTCGGTGCTCGTCGAGTCAGGCTTGTAGGTCTGGAATACGATGCCCCAGGACGACGGGTCGACGCTCAGGCTTACCTGGCCATTGACGTAGCCGCTCATGGCGATTTGCGACATCGTGACGTTGGTCAGCACGAGCGGGCTGCCATTCGGGTATGCGGTGAGCGCCTTCGCCTCCTGATCGAACACGACAGTGATCGGCCGGGTCTCGGCCACGACGTCCGTTGTCGACGCCATTTTCGTTTCAAGGGAGGTCAGGTTGCAGTCGAGCCGCTGGGGCGCGGCGATTACGCCAGCGGGCGACAGCAGCAGAATGACCGCAGCGAGCGCGCCCGATGTCCCCGCGCCTCTTGGCGTGAATCGCCGATGATGCATCGCACTCCCTCGGTTCGCTGCGCAATCAGTGCGATTGTGCCTACCGCCAGATTCGGGCGGGTTCACCTTCTCGGCTGCGGCCGGCATCTTCTTAGCATATTACCCGGCGTGCAAGGCAGTAATTACAAGCCTCAACCCTATCGATACCCCGAGCTAACCGACAATCAGGCAATCGACCTCGCGACTTACATAATGAGCTTGCGTGTCTAAAAAGCCGGACGGAAAGGATTGTCGACCTGCACCCGATGCCGCCGTGCATGGGCAGCGCGCCATGGCCTAGTGGCCGAATGATGGCTCAACAGCGTGGTCTCGAATGACGCGTTTGGGTCAGGTGGAGGCTTTGCCTCGCATCGAGGTGAACGTCTGCTTCCGCGCTTTGATCTCCGAAAGCGGTCTGGCCGATTCGTGCCAGTTCGCGCCTTTGCCAGACCTCAACAATGCTTCCGGACTTCGCTCGCGCGGACGCTGATTGCGGAGCCTACCAGTACATCAAGAAGCGCGACTGTTTAGCGTCGCGGTGATCGCCACGGAAACTATGACCGTATTCATGTGGTTGGTGTTCGATCGGGAGGCATCGGCGTTGAGGGTTGAGATTTGGCGCCACAACACGCAGTTGGGGGAAGTTCCGGTCATCGCCTGGATGGATTCCGGCGATGCCGGATTCTTCGCATTCGAACTCGCGGCCGAACAGCGCATGCTTGAACGTCTCCATGACATCGCTTGGGTCGATGCCGAGTTGTTCGCGCGCGATCAGCAGAGCTGCACGCTTCAGCGATATGTATTCAGTATCGAGAGACGAAATGAATGCCGGCATCTGCCTTCCGTTGGTCGAAGCTCGGACCGAGTCAGGTGGTGTCGGCACAGAGGGTTTTTCAGTTTCGGCTTTGGAGCCTAACGAAAACTTAATCGATGCTTCACAAGTTCACCTGAAGGCCCTGCCGCCCTATAGAAGGCAGTTCGCTCAGGGCTTTTGTCGGTCTCTGTAGTCCTCCTGCCGCATCTCGGCGAGCTTCGTCGTTAGAAGTTGCTTCGCTACCTCGTTTTCGGTCTTGCCGAGGAGAGTGTTTCTAACCAGCCAGCCCAAATAGGCCCATTGATTGGGCGACGGGGTGAACCGAACTTCCCCACCTCTTTCAGGTTCATCTGCCATGAACGGCTCCGCGGAGTTCGTCGATTTTCGGCTTGGTTCGTCAAATTTTGGCGGAAACTGCCTTGTCTGTCGAATCACTACATGACATACAACATCTGGTGTTTTTTCGTTGGAGAAGGCACTAGAGCGTTAGTTTCAGCGCTACACCGGGAAACCTGAGCTTCGTTCCCGTGTTGCTTCTCACGGATCATCTGTGGTGTTGTTTTTCGACGTTGAATTACTGTTACAAAGAGGAGATTGAAATGACCGATGCGCTCGAGGCTCTGATCGCCAAGGCTCAAAAGGTCAGAATGACCGATGGGCAGATGCGGGACCAAAGATTGAGCTTTGTCTACGGCAACACGCATATTGAGAATGCCCGAATCACGCGAGAGATGGTGGCAGAAGCAGATGCCAAGGTCACAAGGGAGGAAACCTCCAAAAAAGCGCGATAGCGATGAGTGACGATCGTCATAGCAAGGCTGACTTCGTCGAGCTGATTACTGATCCAACTGAAAAGGCCCAAAGAGAGGCGGAAAACGGAGTACGGCAGTTCAGAGCCGCGTTGGATATCATTGTTTCCAACATTGTGCCTTCAAGTGGCGCGTTCCGACTAAAACAGGCGACCATTCTTCTGCTGAATCAGGAGGCGCTGCAGGGCATTCATCCCCTCGCTGGCACGTACAGGAACTCTCACGTATCGATAGGGCAGAGCAAACATGTCCCACCGCCGCACATCGAAGTGCCGGATCATATTGCAGAGATGTGTGCCTACGTGAACGACCACTGGGATGAAAAGGGCGCTATTCATCTCGCATCTTATTTGCTCTGGAGGTTGAACTGGATTCACCCATTTGCTGACGGAAACGGAAGAACAGCGAGAGTCGTTTCCTACCTTGTTCTGAGCATTAAGTTAAAAAGCCTTCTGCCCGGTCTTCCGACGATACCTGATCAAATTGCGGCCGATAAAGTGCCTTATTATCGTGCGTTGGAAATGGCTGATGGGTTATGGCAGCAAGGAATTTTGTCGTTGGCGACCATGGAGGAAATGCTGGAAGGGATGTTGGCCAATCAATTGCTGAATGCGACGGAAGAGGCGTCGACCTAAGAGGAGTTGCCGGGCTGTGCTCTTCCCGCGAAGCGTCGAACGCTTCCCATTTAGATGCTCCAGGCTTAGGCGATGATGTCACCGACCCCAGCCAGTCGGCGCAAATCATCGAACACGGACCGAATTTGGGGCCACGGATGTTCATCCGGGCTCACGCCCGCCTCGCCGGTGCGAAAGATCAATGTCAGCTTGACGATCACACCGAGAATACCCTGGGCCGGAAGAGCGAAAAGTGCGTTGGCTAGTTCCTCGCTTCTTGCCCAGCCTTCAGTTTTGTTCTGATCGACCGTGTTAAACCCGCCTGATTCCGAGGCGGCATCCCAGCGCGCTTGCTGGGCCGCGAGATCAGAGTGGAGCTGCCGGCGCTGCTCCTCGGTAGTTGGGACATCTTCCAGTTCGGCGTCGATGTCGCCGTGCGACGTTGCCCATTGGGGGCTACCTTGCGACAGCGTAGGGACCAGCACACGGGGATAACCGACCTTCCGCGCCATCGCATGCTCGAGTGATCCGGCCTTTTCGCTCCAAGCAATGGCCTCAGCATGCGTGCTTTGCCAATTCCGCCAGAGTGACAGGATTGGGTCGCCGGTTATCGGCGAGTCGGACGCAGTGACGCGAATGGGGACGGCGGCCGTAGTGATCGCGCCGGTCAAAAGTGTCCGGCGGGTTACAGAAAGCAAACTCGTGGTATCCT
>PLTD01000094.1 GCA_003165335.1 Rhodospirillales bacterium
CCCAACCAACCAAAACGAAGCGATATTTAATCAACAGTCCATAATTTGGCCGATTTCGGACAGGCGGCTTTAGAAGCAGAGATCGTAGAAAGCGGCCGTTCGCTCAGCACCAAACGGTCCGACTCGCCCCGCGCCATCACTCTCTGACATTCTCCAGCACCTTGTGATCTGTGGTCACTGGCCGCCCGACAACGGATTACCACGATTGCATCACTCCAACTCAGGCTAACCAGGTGAAAGCAGATCTGCTTTCGAGACAGAAGTCCGGGTACCGCTATAGCGATTATCCCGCGAATGCGTGGAATGACACTCCAGTGAAACATTCTGGCTCTCGGCCGCAAGGAAGCCGCAAATCCAGCTAGGTTCGTGGGAATTGCGCGTTAGGCTCGCCTCGACACACTCTGGCCGCCCATCGAAAAGGCCGCCAGTCCCTGACATCGCGGCGAGGACGGATATGACGGAGTTAAAGGTCAAGTCTGAGATCGAAGTCCACTCTTACAGCGGCGGGATCGTCGGCCCAGGAATTGCGGTCGCCGGCATCGTCAGCGATGGCGGCACCATCAGGTCAGGCACGCCGCCCGGCTGTTGGGGGCCGATGATCACACCAAAGTTCCAAGGCGGTCACGAGGTCACGCGGCCGGTCGCCGTGGAAGGCGCCGAGATCGGCGACGCCATCGCACTGAAACTGAAAAAACTTCGCGTCACCTCATTGGCGACATCGTCTGGCGTGATGGAGTTCGTCGCAGGCCGTTACCTGGGCGACCCCTTTGTCGCAAAGCTATGTCCAAGCTGCGGCGCGACGAGCCCCGCCAGTCACATAGAAGGCATTGGTGACGACGCCGTCCGTTGCGACGCTTGTGGCGCCGAAGTCAGCGCGTTTCGATTCTCCAACGGCTATGTGATCGTTCTGGATCGCGAGAACAACGTCTCAATCACAGTCAGCAAGGCGATCGCGGAGACGATCGCCGGGGATGCCCGCAACCTGTCCGCTTTACCCGGATCTTCCGCGCAGCATTCGATCCTCTCGCTGGCCCGCGCCGATATCGCCGGCCTGGCGACCCGGATGCGGCCATTTCTCGGGAACATCGGGACCACGCCCTCTCGAGACATCCCGGATTCCCACAACGCCGGAGATTTCGGTGCGTACCTAATCGACGCTCCGCACGGTTACAGCCTAAGCCTGGACGAATTGAACCTTCATAAGACTGACGGCCATATGGATACCAATTCAGTGCGTGAAGGCGCGATCCTGATCTGCCCGGTTAAAGTTCCCGGAGGAGGGATTTATATGGGCGACATGCATGCGCAGCAGGGTAATGGCGAGGTCGCTGGCCACGCCACCGACGTGTCGGGAGAAGTCGAGCTTGAGGTCGAAGTCATCAAGGGCCTGAGCCTCGACGGGCCGATCCTGCTGCAGTGTCCTGACGACCTGCCGCCGCTTGCCAAGCCGCTGTCCGCGGACGAGCGGCGCGCGGTCACGGCGCTCGCCGCGCGCTATGGTCAGAGCGAAATAGAAAGCAACGGCCCGATCACATTTATCGGCTCGGGCGCCAATCTCAACGATGCGACCCATAATGGGTTAACTCGCGCCACCAAGGTGACGGGACTGCCCTATGACGAAATCCTAAACCGGGCGACGATCGCCGGTTCGATCGAGATCAGCCGCCTCCCCGGCGTCGTGCGCGTTACCTTTCTGTGTCCGACACCGATCCTTGAAAAACTGGGCTTGGCTCATCTGGTCGCTGAGCAATACGGCCTCTCCTGAAGCGATCGGAACTTTCGGCTTGTCCCCCTCAATTAAGAGATTTCGAGCATGTCACGTGCGAATACCCGCTTTTTCAATTCGAACACGCTGAAGCTCGGCGTTTTCTCAGCCAATTGCTCCGGCGGCATGGCGGTTACGAATGTACCGGAACGATGGGACGGATCATGGGACAACAACCTGAAACTCGCCCAGATCGTCGATGAGGCGGGTTTTGAATTCCTCCTACCGGTCGCGCGCTGGGTTGGGTACAAGGAGAACTCTTTCTTTCACAACAGCGTCCTCGAAACGATGTCGTGGGCAAGCGCCTTGCTGGCCTCGACACGCGAGATCGCGGTTTTCGCTACGGTCCATACCGCCTTCTCCCACCCAATCGTCACAGCCAAGCAATGCGCGACAGCCGACCAGATCGGCCATGGCCGTTTCGGCCTCAATATCGTATGCGGTTGGAACAGCTATGAGTACGAGATGTTCGGCATCGACCTGCCGACCGAGCATTCCGCGCGCTATGCCTTCGGGCAGGAATGGTACGACATCGCCCGGAGGATCTGGAGCGAGCAGAAGGCATTCGACTGGAACGGCGAACACTTCAAGCTGAAGCATGTCGCCGGTGCCCCTAAGCCCTATTTCGGAGATTGTCCGCCCATACTGAACGCGGCCTCCTCGGAAGAGGGGCGTGCCTTCGCGGTTAGGAACGCCGATTTCCTGTTCACCGTCCTGGCCGACATTGAGAAGGGCAGGCAGGACGTCACCGCCGTCAAAGCCCAGGCGGCACAAGCCGGCCGCAAGCTCGGCGTGTTCACCACCAGTTACGTTGTCTGCCGCCCGACCGACGCCGAGGCGCAGGACTATCATCGCTATTATGCCGACACCAACGCGAACTGGGAGGAGGCTGAGCGGTTCATGGCGCTTCAGAACATCAGCTCGCAATCCTTTCCGCCCGAGGTCTTTAAACAATTCCGCGGCCGGTTTGCCGGCGGTAACGGCGTCTATCCGATCATCGGCTCACCCGACACCGTCGCCGACACGCTGGCGGCGATCAGCGGTGCCGGCTTCGACGGCGTCACCGTGGCGTTCGTCAACTATAACGAAGAGCTGCCGTATTTCTGTCAGGAAGTGCTGCCGCGGCTTGAAGCCAAGGGGCTGCGCAAGCCCGCCTGAGACACGCTGACCCGGGGCCGGTCCGTAAGGCGCATCTTCTCAATGCAGCCCCAGCAAATGCTGGTAGCCGGCTGACTATTTCCCAAACAAAGGCCAGCGAATCAGCCGATCCTGGTGCCGTGGGTTGCTGCGAACCTGTGGGCGGCGAAACTATTCGGCACGACCGGGCTGCCCCGGTACAGCTCCGTATGGGGCGCACATTCAGCGAAGGCCAGCATCAGATAGAACAGCGGCTTCACATCTTCGGGTATGTCGTTTGCCGGGATCGCGGCCAAATAGGCGAGGATCTCCGGCAGCCGGGGCATGATGCCGTTATAGAGCCGCTCAAAGTCGTCCTTGCTGGCGTTCCAACGCAGCTCCGACCGCTGATTCTCCGTCGGCAAGGCCCAATCGGCGATCAGAGGGGCAAGCTCGGCGAAGTCCGAGGAGACGGTAAAGGCCATTGTTCAATTTCCCTTTTCGCCTGACGCCGCATAGCGGCGGATATGCCAGTCGCTATTGCGGATCATGAGCTCACCATCCATCAGCGGCATTTCACTGAGAACCCCAGAGGTCAGCGCCTCATAGGTGTCCTCCATGGTCCCGGTGTCCTCCAGCCAGGCATTGCGATGGAGTGCATTGGTATGGGCGATCGCCACACGCTCAGCGAGCGTTTCCGGCGGCCGGAAGTAGTTGGTTCCTTCCCAATAAGTTTCACCGACGGAAATCGGCCAGAACTCATGGGTGAAATAGGTCATGCCCGGATAGCCGTTTCCCGCTCCGAGATGCAGAAGGAAATTCGGGAAGATTGTCGGAAACTCGAATTGGAAATCAATGCGACGGGTCGGATTGATGCCGCGCGGCAGCTCGTCGAGCCGGGGCGCATGACGTGGCGAACTGTGCAGAACTGCACCGAGCGCGCCAGTTGCCGGCGTTGGTGAGGCACCTTCCACCGGTGGGACATAGAGTGTCGATGTGCTGTGCGGACCGAACAGCTTGAATTCGGTGTGCTCGAGGCTGGCAAGACCCGGCAATGTCGCCCCGTGAATGGTCGGCACATGGTAGCCTTCGGTAAAGGCGTAGAGGGCGACCTTCCAATTGCATTTCAGAACGGTCGAATAGCGAAAAGTGCAGGTTGACTCCCCGTAGGGGTAGCCGCCGAAATGATCGACCATTCCGCCCAGGAAAGTTACCAGATCCGTTTCCGGCTCCGCCGCCAGGCAGACGAAGATGAATCCCTCCCAGACCGCGCAATGGATCGGCCGCAATCCATGGCAAGCGCGATCGAACCCCGTGAATTTCTCCTCAAGGGGCACCGAACGCAGCGCGCCGTCGGTAGCAAAGACCCATCCGTGGAAGCGGCAGGTCATTACGTTGGCGCGGGCGTGCCCGAAGGTCTCGTTGCCGGTCTCCGGGATGACCTTGTTGCCGCGGTGTGGGCAGATATTGTGGAATGCTCGGATATCGCCGTCCTTGCCGCGAACGATGATGACCGACGTGCGCGCGACATCGATGCGCTTGACCTTGTAGTCGCCCGGTTTGGAGATTTCCTCGATCCGCCCCACCTTCAACCAAACTCGTTTGAACAAATGCTCGCGTTCAAGTTCGAAGAATTCGGGCGAGATCAAAGGTTCGACCGAAATCGGCCCGCTCCCTATTCCGAGCTGATTGTCTAACAAAGACATAGATACTCCTTGGGGAGCGCGCTCTAACGGAGCGCGCTCCCACTTTCCGTTAAAACTTCCGCTTGATCCGCAGATACCATTCGGCGGGACGACCATAAGCGGCCTCCGCGATACCTGTCGTAGGCAAGTCCCAAAAGCCGGATTCTTTGTAAATCTGGTTCAGGACATTGAGTCCGCCTGCCGTTACGCTCCAAAGATTATCGGGATCGTGATAACTAACCGACAAATTGAGGAGCCCGTAACCATCCTGGGCAATTTCCGCGTGATTAAGCGCGTCATTATAAACCGTTGAACGGTAGGACCAGTCGACACGTGGTGTCAGGCTACCCCATTGGAACGGGACGTCGTATGATGCCGACACCGAGTAGCTCCACTTGGGCGTATCTACCAGCTTGTCCCCGAGTGTTAGACCAGCATTGGTCGCCGAGGTATCAAGCTGGTTATAGCCAGCGTCGAGATAGCCTGTGCTCGCCTCGATCAACAACCCCTCGATCGGTGCCACCTCAACCTCGAGCTCGAAACCCTTAATGGTGGCGGCCGCCGCATTCTGAGTGATGGGCGCAATGCCCGCTAATGTATTAACCTGCAAGTTCTTATAGTCGGTATAGAATGCCGCACCGTTCACCTGTACTTTGCGGTCGAATTCAGATGTCTTGAACCCGACCTCATAGACATCCGCTGTTTCTGGGGCGAACGAAGGCGTTGCTGGCAAGGGCGGAAAGACGCGTTGAGTGAAGCCGCCGCTCTTGTAACCTTCAGAGTAGCTGACGTAGGTCATCACACTGGGCGTCCATTTGTAAGATAGGTTCAAATAGGGCGTCCACTCGCGGGATGAAGTGTGAACTTGCTCAGTGGGCAAAAGCGGGGTTCCGGCGGGGATCCCCAATCCTAGGTCCTCAACAATGAACTGGTCAGGATAAAAGCGCTTTATGTCATCGGTCCAACGCAACCCCGCGGTCGCGCTAAGCTGGTCTGAGAAGTCGTAGGTCTCCTGCGTGTACATAGCGTAGCTGTCATTATCGACCGAGCCACCGCTTAAGGCGACGAATAGATCGACATCTAGAAAGTCCCGATGCGTTCCCTGCTCATGGTCATAAAAGGCTCCGGCGATCCATTTCAGCTTATCATCGAAAGCCGCCCCGGACACTTGCAGTTCCTGCGTGTATTCCTCATCGACAAACCGATTGAGTACTTGTTCAATCTGCAGAGGTGAATGGTCAGTATCGCGAGGATAAAAGGCATCAACGCTGCGATAGGCGGAAATTGACTTCACCTTAAAATCGTCGAAGTCGTAAGTGACAGTGCCACTTAGGCCGAATACGTCCGTATTGGACTGAGCCGTGAATTGCCCTCCAAGGAAGGACTCACCGAATGCGTTCGATACCGGGTTGCTACTCTGGTAATTGCTGTACGTCGAGAATGGCCCTGCAATGTAATGGGATGAAAAACAGGCCGGGTTACTTGTTGCTGCTGCAGTCACGCAACTCCCGCCAACTTTGGTGTTGTAGGAACTGACGAATAGAGCGTTTGGGTTGACCGCGACTAAAACGAATGGCGACGGCTCTTCCCGCTGTTGCGTGATATCGGCGGAAATATCGATCGCCAGTCGATCGGTCGGCGTGTAGGCAATTTGGCCTCTCAGGGTCCATGAGTTCTTATTACCCTCGTCAGTGGCTCCCGGCGCCGCCGCTTTAACATAGCCGTCCTGCTTGAGGCGTTCGCCCGATAGCGCTATCAGAAGATCGTCAGTCACTGGACCGCTAATGCGGCCGGAGAAATCTAGACGGCTGTCGCTACCCGTCGTGACCTGGCCATATCCGCCCCAAGTGGGAGATGGCTTCTGGGAGGTGATGCTGATCGCGCCGCCGATCGTGTTCCGTCCAAATAGGGTGCCTTGTGGACCACGAAGCACCTCAATCCGCTCAGGATCCAGAAGATCTAGGAGGCCGCCGATCGACCGCGGTATGTAAACACCGTCAACATAGAGACCGACACCTGGATCGACATTCAAAAGAAAATCGCTCTGACCGATGCCACGAATAAAGAACGAGGCGGAGGAACTGTTGCCTGATGTTGAAACGGAACTCTTGATTGTCAGGTTCGGCACGGAGTTTGCAATTTCATCGATCCGCGTTATCGCCCTCTCCTCAAGCCCATTGGCCGAAAAGGCAGTGATCGATATTGGCGTTTCTTGTAATTTCTCCTCACGCTTTCGCGCGGTAACGGTAATTTCCTCCAGCCCAGAATTCTGAGAGGTCGCCGCTTGATCAGACTGCACAGCGTTTTGGGCCATGACCGAGGGCGCCAGCACAAAACTGGCAACGCCAGCCGCAAGGGTCAATTTGAGATAAGATATCACTGACTTTTTATTTGTCATTTGCCTCTCCTGTTAAGACGTATGGAATCCCCAATTCAGGGACCTCCCTTTTCTTCTTCATGCGCAACAGTTGCTTTTGCCCAATAACCTTTATCTTTTACCTGTCGCTATGTTACTTACCCTGTATTCAAGCCGCCTGGCCGCCAAACAGCTTCGTGCGCCACCTCGGTGCAAGATTTTCGATTTTCTATTGAGTGCACAGACAGACAATCACTCTTTGCTTTTGCTCCTACGCAAAATAGATATTTCGAATTTATTATCCGCCATTTCAGATAATTGGATTTTACTGAGCAGCCTCATCAGTCCTGGGGTGTATTCGTCTCTCTTGCCTGCAGTATTGACCAGCTAAGAGCATTCGCCTCTATCCCCCAAGTGCAAGCGTTGCCCTTTCAGCGCATCATCCGCCTTCTTTTGGCATGGCTATCGGGCAACTGCCTTACGTAGGTCGAATCCGGTGTCCGCCAGTTTTGCGGAATCGATTTCCTGAGCTCCCGCGATAAGGCGTTTGCCGATCGCGACATCCTTCGGCGCATTGAAGCCACATACAGCGATCACGCGCGCACCCAAGGTCGAGAAAATGGAGAACGTCCCGCTCTCGGGTGCTCCCCGGATGATTTCACCGGTAGATCCAGTGGGCAGACCAGCATATTGCAGGTTGAGATTGTACTGGTCAGACCATAGCCACGGAATTTCGGCATAGGCCGCGCTCTCGCCGCACAGGACTCCCGCGACGGCCAAAGCCTGGTTCTGGGCATTCTGCCAAGATTCAAGTCGGATATAGCGACCAAGTACCGGATTGAAGTGATTGGTCACGTCCCCGGCGGCGAAAATATCGGGTACAGAGCTTTGCCCGTATGCGTCCACCAAAATGCCATTATAGACCCTCAGCCCGCCGGCGACGGCGAGGTCGACGTTCGGTGTCACGCCAATGCCACCGAGCACCAAATCGGCCTGAATTTCTTCGCCATTGTCCAACACGAGGGCCTTCTGGTCCCCGACGCCCTCGACGGCAGATATCTTGGCGCTGAGCCTAAAAGTGACACCGTGGCTTTCATGGAGCTCCTGGACCGCCAGCGCCACAATCCTTGGTGTTGTTCGCTTTAGGAGGACGTCCTCCGTTTCGACAACCGTCACCTCAGCTCCCAACTTTGCCGCGACCGCAGCGACTTCGAGGCCGATGAACCCACCGCCAATGATGACAAGTCGCCTACCTGGCGCGAGTCGAGACCGGATCGCCAGCATGTCGGCAATGCCGCGAAGATAGTAAACCCCGGCTACTTCCGCGCGCCCCATCATCAGCCGGCGCGGCCGAGCCCCCGTGGCAAGCACCAGCTTCCCATAGGAAAGCCTATTGGCGTCCTCGGTAGTTACGACATGTTGCACCGGGTCGAGACCGACGGCGCGTCTGCCGAGATGTAGGCCGATGCCACTTTCTTCATAGAAAGACGTTGGCCGCAGATAGGTCGACTCATAGGGCTGCTCTCCAGCAAGCACCTGCTTAGATAAAGGTGGTCGCTCATAAGGATGGTAAGGCTCATCGCCGACCAGCGAGATAGTTCCGGAGAAGCCTTTCTGGCGAAGGCCCGCCGCCACCCAGCCACCAGCCTGTCCGCCGCCGATAATCAGGCAGTCCGAATAGGCGACCGCCCCAACGGTACGATCAGTCCGGGGCATCGAGATAAACCGAACCATCCCGCAGCACGACAGGGTAGGTTTGAAGGCGGATCGTACACGGGGCCGCCGTTGGCGCACCGGTGCGAATATCAAATCGACCTTGATGGAAAGGACATTCGACCTCGAAGCCCTCTACGTAGCCCTCCGCGAGCGACGCATCGCCGTGAGTGCAACCATCAGCCGTCGCAAATATACTTCCGTCGACGTTGAATATGGCCAGAGACCGCCCATCGACCAAAGTCACGCGCAACGGCAGCTCCGGCTCGACCGCCGAAAGTGCGCAGAGCAAAATCATACTTCGTTAATTCTCAGATTTTTCGGGTACAGGGAGCGGCCAAGGCGCTCCGACAGGGACGTTGAGTAAGGGGTTAAGCTTCAGCCAGGTAAATCGCCACCCCTTTGCATCCTTGACTAGATTGGAACCATATTTGGCGGCGAACCAGGAATCATGGACCACAGCATCGGGGCCCCGAACCTTGGCGAGCTCCCAAAGGTACCATTGGCAACTAGCCGTCTGGCCGTCCTGACCAACAGTCACCGTCGGAAGCACCATATAATGGATCGACCAAGTAATCTGGGTGCGCGCTATTTCCGCAAGCGCCGTTGCGATCGTAGCCGAGCCGCGATGCTGTCCAAAGCCTTCCGCCTCCCATATGGCGTCCTCGTGGAACAATGGCCCCATGATCGCTGGATCATTGCGTTTGTCAGCACCGTCGGTGTAGCGCGCAATGACCCCTTTGATGGCCTCTATTTCTTCAAGTCTGGCTAAACGCTTCTCGATAGCAGCCAGCAATGCGGGAATCTCATCGGTCATGGCGAGGGCCGCTTTCCCTGCCACGTCGGTTGATCACCGTGCCAGCTCCGCATGCGGCCCTCCTCAAACGAATAAGGAACAAGCGGATTGCCGCGATAGAGTTCAACATGTGGCGCGATCTCGGCGAGTGACAGGGCCATCGCATAGAGGGGGCGGTGAGATTCCGGTAAGGTTCCGATCGGAAAGCGATCGACCTCATCCAGGATTTTCTCAATATGCCTCAGCATCGCGTCATAGAATGACCGGATCTCCTCGGCCGACGAATTGCGGCGTTTCACATATCGCTCATCCTGGGTATCCAGCGCCCAATCGGCGGCGAAAGGTTCAATATCTTCGAAGCCGGGGGGAAGCATATGATTGGTCATGCTCTATTACTCTGCAGCCATGTAACGGTCTAAAATATGATAACCGTGTCGAATAAGAATCTCTTCGTCCTGTAAATGAATGTAATGCTTGGTACCGGACTCCATTGCCGACTGGGTCGCCTCCATTGTTGCGGTATCCTCTAACCACGCATTACGTTGAAGCACTTGGGCATGTTCCAAGGCCCATCGCTCGCTGTAGGTCTTTGGGGCGGCAAGATAATACTTGCCTTCCCAGAGTGTTTTATTGTGGGAAATCGGCCAGAACTGGTGGGTAAACCAGATGCCTTCCGCCACATGCAGAAGGAAGTTGGGGAAAGTTACGCTGAGTTCGAAGGCGAAATCCTCGCGCCGGTCCGGATTGATAGTCGGGGGCAGCATGTTGGAACCGGCTTTGGCTACGAGTGAGCCCCGCGCCCGCTTGTTAGCCAGCGTGGCGACCGGCGTTGCCGCGGCGCCGAGCGTCAAGCAAATCGCGGTGGTACGGTGCGGCCCGTATAGCTCAACGTTCTGGAGACCGGTCGTAAAGGCGTTAGGGAATGAACCAGCATGGATTGTCGGCACATGATAGGCTTCGGCGAAAGCGTCGTGCGCAATTTTCCAGTTGCAGTCGAGATAAGTATAGTAAGTGAAACAATAATCGAGCGCACCGTATGGAAACCCGGCGAAGTGATCGCCGTAGCCGCCGAGATAATCTTTCAGGTTTTGCTCGGGCCGCGGAGCCAGGTTGATGAAGATAAAGCCTTCCCAGACATCAACATGGATCGGTGTCAGGCCGTTGTCGGCTTTCACGAAGCAGCTATAGAAACGCTCCTCTTCAGGGACGCTGATCAGGGCGCCTTGCGCATCATAGACCCAGCCATGGAACCGGCAGGTCAGAACCGCCGCGCGGCTCGAGCCGAATGTCTCTTCGCCCGTTTCCGTGACGACGGTGTTTCCACGGTGCGAGCAGACATTATGGAAGGCGCGGACAGCGCCCTCCTTGGTGCGGATCATGATGACGGAGGTACCGGCCACCGCGATCCGCTTGACCTTGTAGTCGCCGGCGTTCGGGATCTCTTCCACCCGGCCGACCTTGAGCCATGTCCGCTTAAAGACCTTCTCGCGCTCGCTCTCGAAATAGGCAGGCGAAACGCATGGCTCGACGCTGATCGGGCCGGTCCCGAGTTCGGGATATTTCGAAGCCCAGCGAAACTGTGCGGCATCCTTCATGTCGAACTCCATTTGAGGCGTCTGCGGGTACTGAAGAAGCGCGGTCAGGAAGGCCGCGACCGCAGTCCCCGCGATGGTTCATCACCGTACTTCTTGATTAGCCGGGTCGGCGCAATGGACTCTATCCCGACCGTGACGCGGTTAGCCCGGTTTGGAACCCAATGCCGTCCGCAGTGATCGGATCAGCGATTGAGATCGAATTTCAGGTGCAACGGCTCCAGCGCCAGCGGGCTCAGACGCTCGGGCGGGCGATAGGCCAGCTTGCTATGGCTAAGACCGAGATCCAGCAGCGTCTCGCACAGCTTGAAGGCAATCAAGCCGGGGTTGAGAACAGGAACCGAAAGCCGCTCCGCGAGGAATTCGTGGGCTTGGTACATGGTGGTCGAGCCGAGGATGAGAACGTCGGCTCCGTCCTCCTCTAATGCCGCGCGCCCTTCGCGCTCAAGCTCCGGGAAGACGAATTCCTCCTTGCCTGACAGCAATTCAATCGTATCCGGGCGCACCCCGATCGAGCGGATCGAGGCCAGTCGATGCGTCAACCCCTGCTCCGCCAACACCTTGTCATAAAGATGTGCCCAACGGTCCCACATTGTGAGGATCGAGAATTTCTTGCCCAGCATGCAAGCAAGCAGAAGCGACGCCGCCCCGGGGCCAACGACTGGAATGGTCAAGAGCGAGCGCAGCGCGGACAAGCCGGAATCGCTCATCGAATTGACGCAAACGGCCGAATAGCCTTCCTTTTCCGCGGAGGCGCCCGCCTCCAGGACAAAGGCGTCGGCGAGAGTCGACTCATAGTGCGAGTCCAGGAGCGCCCCGCCACCGCTGACGGCGACAAAATCGACGGCGATACCCGATGAAACCAGATGGGGCGGAATCTGGCGCGCAAACCCGGCCAGCGCCTCCGGCGTCATGGGAACGGGCAAGATCATCTTGATCCGGCGTTGTTGGTCGATTTGCCGCCCGGCCATAATGTCCTCCATGACCTGTGCCGCCGTCGAACGCTGAAAGATCGCAGAACACTTGCTTGAGTTGCCTAGCAGCGCTCGGGTCGCCGAGCGACCGTCAACGATCAAAAATAAGGCGCAATCATCGCAAACCCGAAGAAGGCGCCCCTATCCCGTGGGCGCGTTTTATATCCCCTCAATGCAACTATCCTGGGTTTGATACCGCGAAGAAACTTCATTAAAGCTTCAGTACATGTTTGTATGACCGATCTCGGCCCGCTTTGACTTCCCTGGGAGTCTTTTGCAGGTCATTCTTGTGAGGGGGGAAACGCGATCAAGGCGACGGGGTACTTTCGCGGAGACTCTCGATGACGATTTGCGAAGCGCGCGCACAATGTATCGATGGCACGCCGGAGCGCTGCGCGCGCGCGGCGACTTTGCCGCTCGCCAATAATCGACGATTCATAAGTTCCGACCTCGGCGAAATACAAAGCTATATGGGCGCACTCTTCTGCCCGCATTACCTTGCCGCCAGTCGCGACACGCAGTCAGTGGCATTCCGGCATTATTCCGCCAGCCTGCGGGACGTGACCTTCAACGTCATCGACTATGGTGCCGCCAACGGCTCGATAACGGTCACCGCGCCGAATGTCGGCGAGTACTACCTCGCCCAGTTCTCGCTGCGCGGCCTTTGCGAGATCAACCAGGGCAGCGGCGCGATCGGCCTCGGCCCGGGCGCGCTCTTCGTCATCGATCCGGACCGCCCGTTGAGCGAGCGGATGTCCAGCGGCTATGTGCATCTAACGATGCGCATCCGGCGCACCGCCCTGCAACGCGTCCTGACCCGCGACCTCGGATTCACGCCAGACGACCCCGTCGTCTTCAGCCCGACTTCCCAACCGCTGAACGGCGCGTCCGCCAGCCTGCTGCGCATGGTGTCGACCGTTTGCGAAGACCTCGATTCGGCGACGCCGGGCCTGACTCAGTCGCGCGTCGTTTCGCATGTGGAAGACACGCTCCTTTCACTCCTGCTGAATACGGCGCCCCATAATTATTCCGAGTTGCTCGGCCAGGCCGCTTCGGTTCCCGTTCCCTATTATATGCGGCGCGTTCTGAATTATATTGCCGGGCATGCTCGCGAACCGATCACATTGAACGATTTCGTCGAGGTGTCTGGCGTCAGCGTCCGGTCGCTCCATGCGGGTTTCCGCAACTACAAGGATACCACGCCGATGGGGTACCTGAAGGCCTATCGCCTCGACCTCGCACGACGCGAACTGGCGGCGGCCGAAAGCAGTGGCATCAGTGTAACCGAAGTGGCGCTGAACTGCGGCTTCAGCCATCTCAGCAAATTTGCCCGCGACTATCGGCTTCGGTTCGGGGAAGCCCCCTCGCAGACGCGATCCGGGCGAAGCTGTTGACAGCGCTTTCGCTTATTCCGGAACCACCGACGTGAACGCCGTCGCGCAGACTTTTCCGGCAAGCCCACGACTACCGCTTTCCTATATCGCGCCTTTCACCAGCGCGAACCTCGACGATGTCCGAAATCACGTTGGCAAGTTGTACTGCCCGCACCATCTCGACCGCAGCAAGTCGACAGCGGGCATCCAGTTCCGCACCCATACGGCGCGCCTGGGACAGGTCATCCTGAACTGCATGGATTACGGCTCCCAGAACGGGACCATCACCGCCGAAACCTCGGTGATCGATAGCCATTATCTTGTGCAGATATCGCTGAACGGCAGTTGCTCGATTCGGCAGGAACGCGATTGGATCGATATTCCTCGGGGTCACGTCTGTATCATCGACCCGCGCCGGCGGCTGATCGAGCGCATGTCGGCGGATTACGCGCATCTGATGCTGTGCATTCCGCAAAAGACAATGCAGACCGAGCTTGCCCATCAGATGGGTTATCACCCGAGGGAACCCGTCGTGTTCGCGCCGAAGGCCTTCGATTTGCGCCAGGCCTCGGGCTTTCGCCGCATGGTGGGCGCGATTTGCGAGGATCTTGAGACGACCAGCGATTTTGGCCGCCCCCAGACATCCCCTCATATGGAGGCGGCGCTGGTGTCGCTTATCCTCGACTCAATCCCTCATCAGTACAGCGAGGCGCTCAACCGGGTCCAATCGGGCGCGACACCCTATTATGTCCGACGTGCCACCGCATACATCCTGGAACATGCACGAGATCAGATCGGCATGGAGGAAATCACCCAGGCGAGCGGTGTCAGCGCGCGCTCACTGTATGCTGGATTTCGCGCCCATCATGATAGGGCCCCGATGGAATTCCTGAAGGCATACCGCCTGGATCTCGTCCGGCGAGAACTGATGCAGGCCGCACGGGATGGGCGCAGCGTGACCGATGTTGCCCTGGGCTGCGGATTTAACCATCTCAGCAAATTCGCGCGCGACTATCGCGCCCGCTTCGGCGAAACGCCTTCGCAGACGCGCCTGAGCCGAGGCGGTTAGCGCCGGTTCAGGAGGAGAGTGCGGCCTTGAGCACCAGATCGGCAAATATGGCCGGCTGCTCGACATTCGACAGATGCGCCGCATCGATCGTCACCAGCGTTGCGCCGCGGATCGCGCGCGCAATAGTTTCCGCCTGATCGAGCGGCGTCGCCGGATCTCGCGTCCCGGCGATCACGGTCGTCGGCGCTCTGACCAACGATGACGTGGCACGCAAATCCATGTCGCGGATGGCGGCACAGCAACCTGCATAGCCATTGGGGCTGGTTGCATGCAGCATCTCGCGGATTATCCCGACGCTTTCCGGCGCTCGTGCCAGAAATTCCGGTGTGAACCAGCGCGCCAGTACCGCCTCGGTTAAGCTCGTCATTCCCTGCTCGGTAACCGTCCGGATGCGCGCGTCCCAGGCGGATGGCGGTCCCATGAAGGCGGATGTGTTGCATAGGATCAGCCGCACGATACGCTCGGGCGCCCGATACCCCAGCCATTGTCCCACCATGCCGCCCTTCGACAGTCCGCAAAAGGTGACCTGCCCGATCGCAAGCGCGTCCAACAGTTCGACCACATCGCGTCCAAGCCGGTCGATCGAATAGGCCCCCGCAGGCGCATCGGACTTGCCATGTCCCCGGCTGTCATAGCGCAGGATACGGAAGTAGCGCGAGAATTCGGCCATCTGGGACGCCCACATCCCCATATGGGTGCCGAGCGAATTGGATAGCAACAAAATCGGCGCGTCTTCTGGACCATCGAACCGGTAGGCAATCCGGCACCCGTCGCCGGTGACGATATGATCGCTATCCGTCACAGCCGCTCCAATGCCAATGCAACACCCTGCCCGACACCGACGCAGAGCGTCGCCAGAGCGCGACGACCGCCGGACCGCTCCAGTTGACGAACAGCGGTGACCACGAGGCGCGCACCCGACGCGCCGAGCGGATGTCCAAGTGCGATCGCGCCGCCGTTCGGATTGACATGCTCGGCATCGTCCGGCAGGCCGAGGCCACGCAGCACCGCGAGCGCCTGCGAGGCGAAGGCTTCATTCAGCTCGACCAGATCGAAGTCACCGATCGATAACCCCAGCCGGTCCAGCAGCCGATGCGTGGCTGGGACCGGCCCAATGCCCATGACGCGCGGCTCGACACCCGCGCTCGCCATGCCGGTAATCACCGCGCGCGGCGTTAGATTATGGCGTTCCACGGCGGTTTCGCTCGCGAGGATCAGCGCGACCGCGCCGTCATTGATGCCCGAGGCATTGCCGGCCGTGACGGTCCCGTCCGGGCGAACCACCGGCGGCAGGCGGGCCAAACTCCCCAATGTGGTCTCGGGACGCAGATGCTCATCGTCTCCGATACGGGTCACGTTTCCCTTACGGTCGCGGATATCAACAGCGGCGATTTCATCGGCGAAATACCCGGCAGCCTGCGCTTTTGCCGCCCGTTGCTGGCTTCGATAGGCGAAGGCGTCCTGGTCGGCGCGGCTGACGGCGTGGTCTTTGGCAACAGTCTCTGCCGTCTCCGGCATCGAATCCACGCCATAGTCCTTCTTCATCGCGGCGTTGACGAAGCGCCAGCCGATCGTGGTGTCGTAGAGCGCGGCATTCCGCGAAAACCCGCTCTCGGCCTTCGGCATGACGAAGGGCGCGCGGCTCATGCTTTCGACACCGCCCGCGACGATCAGATCGGCTTCGCCGGCCACGATAGCGCGCGCTGCCGTCCCTACCGCGTCGAGGCCCGACGCGCATAGCCGATTGACGGTGACGCCCGGGACGCCGACCGGGAGACCGGCCAGCAGCCCCGCCATACGCGCGACATTGCGGTTGTCCTCGCCGGCCTGGTTGGCGCAGCCGAGAATGACGTCGTCGATTAGCCCCCAGTCCAAACCCGGGTTGCGCGCCATCAGCGCGCGGATCGGCGTGGCGGCGAGATCATCGGTCCGGACCGATGACAGACCGCCGCCATAACGGCCGAACGGCGTGCGGACGGAGTCGCAGATATAGGCGCGGCTCATGCGCAATGTCCCGGATCGAAGGCGGCTTCGGTTTTGCTGCGCACTTCATCCAAGGTTACGCCGGGCGTTAACTCCAATAGGGTAAGCCCAGTCCCGCCCTTCTTGTCGCAGGCGAAGACGCACAGATCGGTGATGATCAGATCGACCACCGCCGCGCCGGTCAGCGGCAGACTGCAGCGATTGAGAATTTTCGACTGCCCCTGCTTGTTGGCGTGCTCCATCACCGCAACCACGCGCTTAACGCCGGCGACAAGATCCATAGCTCCGCCCATGCCTTTCAGCATCTTCCCGGGGATCGTCCAATTGGCGATGTCGCCACCGACCGAGACCTCCATCGCGCCCAGGATCGTCAGGTCGATATGCCCCCCCCGGATCATGGCGAAGCTTTCGGCGCTGTTGAAAAAACTCGAAGTCGGAAGCTCAGTGATCGTTTGCTTGCCGGCATTGATCAGGTCGGGATCGGCCTCGCCCTCATAGGGAAAAGGCCCCATGCCCAGCATACCGTTCTCCGACTGGAGGGTGACATGCAGCGTATCGGGGATATGGTTGGCGACCAGGGTCGGAATCCCGATACCCAGATTGACATAATAGCCATCCCGAAGCTCGCGAGCGGCGCGGGCTGCCATCTCGTCTCGGGTCCGGCCCTTCGTAGGCTCACTCATAGCGCCGCTCCTAGCGAAGTGGGCCGTGGGCGCGTCGTCAGCCGCTCGATTCGCTTCTCATACCCGCTGCCTTGGATGACACGATCGACATAGATGCCCGGCGTGTGGATCGCGTCGGGATCGAGTTCGCCGGCCGCAACGACGATTTCGGCCTCGGCGACAGTGACCTTGCCCGCGGTAGCCATGACCGGATTGAAATTTCGCGCCGTTTTGCGAAAGACGAGGTTGCCTTCCGGGTCCGCCTTCCAGGCCTTGACGATCGACAGGTCGGATTGAAGCCACCGTTCCCTGACATAGAGTTCGCCGTCGAACGATTCGACCGGCTTACCCTCGGCGACGACGGTACCGACACCGGTCTTGGTATAAAATGCCGGGATACCGGCACCGCCGGCACGAATTCGCTCCGCCAACGTCCCTTGCGGATTGAGTTCGAGCTCCAATTCGCCCGACTGATATAGCTGTTCGAACAGCTTATTCTCGCCGACATAGGACGAAATCATTTTCCGTATCTGGCCGTTGTTGAGGAGCATCCACAGGCCGAAACCATCGGCGCCACAATTATTGGAAATGACGGTAAGGCCCCTGACCCCCGCCTCCTTCAGCGCGACGATCAAGTTTTCTGGGTTGCCCGAAAGGCCAAATCCGCCCGACATGATTGTCATGCCGTCGAACAACAGCCCGGCGAGCGCAGCGGAGGGCGACGGAAATATCTTGCTCTGCATCTATTGCATTCTGGATCGAGGGTCTGAGGCTAACACCTCACAGCGCCGCGGGCTTAACGCCAATGTTTTTTTTAAACCCGTCGATACTGAAAAGGCATAGTTCAGGCGCGGCATGCAGGTCACCGCCAAGTCGGCGTCAGATCAGGTGGCTCGCCTCGAGCAGTCTCGCTATATTCGGCGAACGGTCGCTGGCCCGCTGGCTGATGATAATGGGCGACTTGGCGTCCTGCTCGACCAGCGGAAGGTAGGCAACGTCGTCGCGGCGCAAACGCTGGACCGAGGCCGGTACGAGACACACCCCGGCCTGCGACGCTACAAGCCCGATCGCGGTCTGCAGCTCTCGGACCTCGTGGGCGATTCTGGGCTTCAGCCCATGGTCTCGAAAGACCGACAATACCTGATCAGCATAGCTGGGTCGGGGACTGCGGGGATAAATGATCAGTGGTTCGGCTACCAGTTCGCTGAGCGAAACCGGTGTCCCGCGCGCAACGAGCGGATGGTCCGTCGGGGCGGCGACAACGAGAGGCTCTTCGCGCAAGATCGTTCGGGTGATCGCGGGATCGTCGAACCTCACCCTGCCGAAACCGGCATCGATACGCCCTTCCTTGAGTGCGGTGATCTGCTCCAGCGTCGTCATTTCGAGCAGCCGCACCTCAACCTCCGGCGCAGCCGCGCGAAAATGCCGGATGACCTCAGGCAACGATCCGTAAAGCGTCGACGCCACGAAGCCGATGACGAAGGTGGGATGCTCGGTCTTGACGAAACGCTCCATCATCGCCCGCATCTCTTCGACACGATCCAGGACCTGTACCGCTTGTTCGTAAAAAAAGCGGCCCGCCGCCGTCAGCGTTACCGGGCGGCTGTCGCGCTCGAACAGCTTGGCGCCAAGATCCTCCTCCAGCTGCTGGATCTGGCGGCTGAGCGGTGGCTGCGTAACATGCAGCAGTTCCGCCGCGCGCGTGAAATTCCGCTCGCGCGCCACCATGACGAAATACCGAAGGTGCCTCAAGTCCATGTGATACCTATGGGGTATGGAGTTCAACCAAGATAGTCTTTTACCGTCGGTGTCCAAAACTCTATAGAGCTATTGAAAACAATTACTAAACAGAGCAATCAAGATGCTTGGCGTCGACGGAATTGATACCTTTATCGTCGATCTGCCAACGATACGGCCGCATGTCCTGTCGATGGCGACGATGCATAAGCAGACGGTGGTCGTCGTCCGGCTACGCTGTTCGGACGGGATAATCGGCCTAGGCGAAGGCACGACGATCGGCGGCCTGAGCTATGGCGACGAAAGCCCGGAAGGCATCAAGCTCGCAATCGATACCTACCTCACCCCGATCCTGAAGACCTGCGACCCATCACGCGTCGGTACCGCCATGGCGGCCATCAGCAAGGGCGTCATCGGCAATCATTTCGCCAAATGCGCGATCGAAACCGCCCTTCTGGACGCGATGGGAAAGCGCGTCGGCCTTCCCGTATCGGAACTGCTGGGCGGTCGCCAGCGCGACTGGGTTCCCGTCGCGTGGACGCTGGCCAGCGGCGATACCGCGCGCGATATCGATGAAGCCGAGCAGATGCTGTCCACGCGTCGTCATAATATCTTCAAGCTGAAGATCGGCAGTCGCGCGGTGAACGACGATGTCGCCCATGTCGCCGCGATCAAGTCGGCGCTCGGCGACCGTGCGAGCGTGCGCGTCGATGTCAACCAGGCTTGGAGCGAACAGAGCGCCGATCGCGGCATGGCGATGCTGGAATCGGCCGGAGTCGATCTGGTTGAGCAGCCGATCGCCCGCGCCAACCGGGCCGGCATGGCCCGACTGGCGGCGCGGCACGGCATCGCCGTCATGGCGGACGAGGCGCTGCATGGGCCGGAGGATGCTTTCGACTTCGCCGCCCGCGCCGCCGCCGATGTCTTCGCGGTCAAGATCGCGCCCTCGGGCGGACCGTCGGCCGCCGGCCGAGTCGGCGCCATCGCGGCGGCTGCCGGAGTCGCGCTTTACGGTGGCACGATGCTCGAGGCCGGGATCGGCACTATCGCATCGGCACACCTCTTTGCCACCTTTCCTAAGCTGGAATGGGGCACCGAGTTGTTTGGACCCCTGCTACTGACTGAAGAGATCCTGGCCGAGCCGCTGTCCTATCGCGACTTTGCGCTGCATTTGCCCGCGAGCCCGGGCCTCGGCATCGCGCTCGACGAAGACAAGATCGCATTCTTCCGGCGCGACCGCGAATCCGCGCCCGCCTTCGGTATCCCCGCGGGGAGGAGATGAGCATGCTGTTCCAGGTCGAGATGGCCGTCACGCTGCCAGGCGACATGCCGGTCGAAACCGCCGCCTCGCTGAAACAGAAAGAGCGCGATTTCGCGCAGGATCTTCAGCGCCAGGGAAAGTGGCGGCACCTGTGGCGCGTGGTCGGCCAATACGCCAACACCAGCATCTTCGATGTCGCGGGCAACGCGGAACTCCATGAGATTCTGACGTCCCTGCCGCTGTTTCCCTACATGACTATCAAGGTCACCCCATTGTGCCGGCATCCGTCTTCAATTCACGAAGATGACCAATAAGCGCCGAAATGAATATCCAGGAGGAAGTGATAATGGCTAGCACGCTCGTCAACAGCCCCGATATCCAAGCGTTTCTCGACAGAATCAGCGGGGTTCCGGACGCCGGCGGCGATCAGCGTATCAAGCAGATACTCCGGCGCATCATCGGGGATTTGTTCGCCACGATAGACGAATTCGACATATCGCCGGACGAATTCTGGTCGGCGCTTAATTTTCTGGCCGAGGGCGCGCCCGAGCTTGGCTTGTGGGCGGCCGGGCTGGGTTTCGAGCACTTGCTCGACATTCGTCTCGACGCAGTGGACCGCAAGGCCGGTATCGAGGGCGGCACGCCCCGGACGATTGAGGGGCCCCTCTATGTCGCCGACGCACCGCTGTCTCCCGGCGAGGCGCGGTTGGACGACGGGACGGACAAAGGCGATGTGCTGATCATGCACGGCCATGTCCGCGACAGCGACGGCACCCCCATAGTAGGCGCCGTTGTCGATGTCTGGCATGCCAACACGCGGGGCAACTATTCATACTTCGACCCCTCGCAAAGCGCCTATAATAACCGCCGGCGCATCACGACCGGCGCGGACGGCAGTTATAGATTCCGAACAATCGTGCCGTCCGGTTACAGCGTTCCCCCTGGCGGCACCACCGACCGGCTGCTCAAGTCGGTCGGTCGCCATGGCTGCCGCCCCGCGCATATTCATTTCTTCGTCTCGGCGGACGGACATCGCCATTTGACAACACAAATCAACATCGCGGGCGATCCCTATTTGCACGATGATTTCGCATATGCGACGCGCGACGAACTGATCCCGCCTGTCATCCGCCACGAAGACAGCGAAGCCATCCACGCGGCCGGCTTGAACGCCGCTTATCTTGAAGTCCCCTTCGATTTCACACTGACAAAAGCCGGGTCGCCGGACGAGTTATCACCGTCGAGCCGTAAGCGCGCCGAACCCCACCGTTAGCGCGGATGGCGAATGAAACCAGCCGCCACAATGCAGGCCAGGCCATTTCACCAGCCGAGACGGAGCCACGACCCTTGCAGTTGAGAGATCTAACGGACCACGAATGGGCAATCGTGAAATTACATATCGCGCAAGGGAAAGCCTATGGAAGAACGGATTCGTCCGTCCTTCGCTCCACCGTTGACGGCGTTCTCTGGCGTATGCGGACCGGCAGTCCATGGCGCTTTATCCCAAGCGATTACGGCAGTTGGTCGTCAATTCGACGACGCTTCCAGGAATGGAGCGAGTCGGGAGTTTGGCAAGCTATCACGACAGCCTTGGCCGAAATCCGAGACACACGTCGTTGCGCGCCTCCCCTGGAGTTCGAATTGATCCACAAGAGCACTCATAACCGGAGAGACAACTCAGCGCCGCGAATGTGAATCAAAACAACCCGTGCGCCGATGATGTCGTTCCTACGTCCGGTCCCCTTCCAGTTCGCCACCAACGGTCCTGTGGCCTAGCTAGTTTCCGTCCATAAACGGGCATTTTTGGTTGCGTCCGGAGCGGGGCGGAGCGCTGACGCGGGGCAACGAACGTCTGGTTCGGCAGCGCGCCACAATCTATAAGAGCTGTTTGCTTAACGGCCTCTGGCTCCGACCATAACCCTGGCACTTACCGGCTGGGGTCTCATGACGGAAAAGATTTTTTTGACAGCTCAGGAAGTCTCCGATCGATACCGGGGCGAAATAACAGTTGGGACGCTTCGGAATTGGCGCTCGCAGCGTGTCGGGCCGGGCTTTATCAAATTCGGAAAAGCGGTCTTGTATCCACTTGACGCGTTGGAAGCTTGGGATAGAAGGAATTCCGTCGTTTGCCTTGCCGCAAAGAACGACCGGTCCTGATCGTGATCCCCTGTGATTATATCGCGCATGCGCTACTAGCCGCCCCCAAAGACCGCTCCCGACGCGGCTCCAGTTCGATATTTATTTAATAATATCAACGGTTAACCGTAATGCGTAGGACGATGCATAACCACCCGAGCCGCGATCCGACGCCCTCCCAGGCCGATATCGCCATGACCCGCGACATTGCATGCGCAGCGGCGCCGCTGGGCGTTACGATCCACGACCATATTATCATCGGCCGTGGCGAGCCAGCCAGCTTTTGGGCGTTCGGTTTGCTGGCATTAAAGCAGTTCGGTTTCGAGCGCGCCGAACGATCGGCCTATCGCCGCAGTCGTTCCTGGGCGAGTGGAATCGGATCGTCACTGCCGGGCGGTGACTCGCCTTTGGGGTAAAATTCGGCAGGCTTGGTCACCCTTAGGAACTGCTGAGCGATTGACAGAGCCGTATCCGGCAGCGTCTGGGCGGGCGCTGCCATGCGGAAGGCTGCCCACACTGCCGTCGGCGCCGAACCGAAAGTGCGCGACGTGTCTTCCGTGTTTCGCTGGTCAAGCAGCTGCGTAGCATTAACAAGATCAAGAGCCAGAAGCCCGAAACTCGCATCGAGCGTCTGACGGGCGCGATCGGTCGGCATGGGATTCGTATCCGATGCACTGCGTGCAGCCGGAGCGGCGCCTGTGCGCTGAGTCAGCGCCTGCCCGAATGCGTCCAGCGATGCCGCAAACGCAGTGATCTCGTTTGTTAGGGGGTAGAGATCTCGGTTGAGAGCGGGCACGATATAGCCGCGTTTCCCGCCACTATATTTTCCGCCTTTAACAAAGAACCGCATCATTTGGGGAGTCGTCAGTTCTGGCGCGTCGCGCGGCGACAGCGCGACGCGAATAGCCAGCGACTGGTCGGAAGAATTCAGTGCTATCAGGACGACATCCCGCAACGCTCCCCAAGCCTGCCAAGTCGCGCCCTGGCGCGTTGCCGACAAAGTCAGATCGGCGGGAAATATGCGCGTTGCTCCGCCGTCTTCGTCGAACAGATAGCTGCCGCTGATCATGTCCAGAATCCGCGCGGCATCCCAATAAATCCACTTATAGGGGCGGTTGGATTGGGCAGGCAGGGAAAGCGGCGCGATGCCGCCATTTCGGCCGTTAAGATCCATTGCGAAGATCAGGTCGGCCCAGTCCAAAGCTTGACGGCCATCGGCAACGATCAGTGCCGCCCGTCCTATGTCGAAGGCATCGGTGCCGACAAAGGAGGGCTCATCGGCGTCGGTCGGCGATATCGGCGTCAGCCCCGCCTGAGCGAGCGCACGATCGGCAGGCATGCGCACACCCCGGTAATAAACATCGCCTCGACCGACCATGGCCGCTGCGATATTGGCGAGGGGATTTGCCGGGTCGCCCGATGCCGCGGGTGTAATGCGGTCGTTCAGAAAATTGAGGAGCATCTCTGTGACAGGAGCACTGACGGGCGAATAGGTCAGAGTATTGGCCCGCACGACCATGGCGGCACGAACGATTTCTTCGCTGTTTATTTCCGGCGAAGACGCTGCGTTCGCGGCGCTTTGGAACGCCGCGAACGCTCTTGCTTGAAGGTTTGCCGCAGTCGCCGGTTCACCTGGATCCCCCTCAAACACAATCGTCTGGGCCGTGTCATCGGAACGATTGAACCAGGGAACTGCCATTCCTTCGGCTGCGGCTTCAAGCAGCAGACCATGCGCATCTTCCTGGTGCCGCTTTGCCTCTGCCGTAATCTCGACGGGCGCACCATTGCGCGCAACCTCCACAAGCTGGTCGACCGTCAGGTCATGCCCTGTAAGGGTTACCAGTTCTGTCGCGCCCGGCTCGATCGGGCGATATGCCGTTTCTGCTTGCGCACAACCAAACCAGAGATAAGCCAGCGAACCGGCAATTGCGATGCCGCGTAAAGGATTTCGTCCACAAGCGGCGTGTCCCCGCCGCAACATCCCTATGGAAATTCCAGGACTCATTCCATTCATGCTCGAATGCATAATTCAATGTGATCAATTGGTTTTCGTTGTATCGGAGGCAATTCGGCCACGCTATGGTCTAATGTCGAAATCAGCGGCCCGATTGCTGGGGTAAATAGCCGAACAGGCGAGACTTTTCGGAAATTGCGGATTGCGGATTTCGCATTCCTCCCCAGTTCTGTATGAAGGCACATTATCGGCGGTTTTGGTGTTGGATCATCGCGATGCTAGGAGACGGTCCATGCGGTTAGAGGTTTCGAGTAACAAGCTTATGGCGGTCGCCGCGGTGTCGCTGGCGCTTTCGGTGGGCGCTGGCCCTGCCTTTGCCCAATCAGCACAACCGGCATCCAATGAACTGCCGCCCGATCGGGAAGAAATCATTATTACCCATCAAAGGCTGGGCCCGCTCAGCGACTGGGCAGCGATGCAGCAACATTCTGCCGACTATCGGCGCCTGAAAGCCAAGTTCGACCCGACAACAGGTTCGTCGCATACCGACAATTGGGCATCCGATCGCAACCTTGCCGCGCATAACGGCTCGGGAGACAGTTTCATCCAGGAAAGCGCCGACGCACCGACGCCGCCCGCCGTACAGGCCATCAAGGATGCCGTCGTCCCCCCGTAATCTACAGGTGCGTTCCAGCTTGACAGCCGAGTAGCCAGGGCCGACGATTATATTTCCCTGGGGAGCCTTGCAAAGGGCTGAGATACCGATGTGCCGAAGACGCTTTTGAGCAGATGTCGCGGCGGCGCGGATACCCATCGAACCTGATCCGGCCAGCACCGGCGTAGGGATGGGATTTGGCGCGAATAGCGTTCCTTCCCATTTTCTTCCGGCGCGTGGCCACTCTGAATGAGGGTTGAGAACCATGCCCGACGATCTGTCAGTAGCGAAGAAGTTCGGCGTTTCGACCGGCCCGTTGCCGGCGTCATCCAAGATCCATATTCCCGGGTTGAAGCATCCCGAAATCCGCGTTGCGATGCGCGAAATCGCGCTCTCCGGCGGTGAACCACCGATGCGGGTTTATGACGCTTCTGGTCCCTATAGCGACCCCAACGTCCGTATCGACATTATGGCCGGCCTGCCCCGTCTTCGACAAAGCTGGATCGAAGGCCGCGGCGACGTCGAGCGTTATGACGGACGCCCGGCCTCGTTGCTGGACGACGGACTTCGCAGCAGTGAGAAGCCGGCTCACGCTGCCTTCCCGAACGCTCCGCCTCGTCCGCTACGCGCCAAGTTCGGTCGCAACGTTACTCAGCTTGCCTACGCCAGAGCCGGCATCGTCACGCCCGAGATGGAATATGTCGCCATTCGCGAGAATATTGGCCGCGCCGAGCGCAAGAACTTGGTCCGGGACGGCGAAAATTTCGGCGCAGAAATTCCCGATTACGTGACGCCCGAGTTCGTGCGCGACGAAATCGCCCGCGGCCGCGCGATTATCCCGGCCAATATCAACCATCCCGAAATCGAACCGATGGCGATCGGCCGCAATTTCCTGGTCAAAATCAACGCCAATATCGGCAATTCGGCCGTCGCCTCTTCCATCGAGGAAGAGGTCGAGAAGATGGTGTGGTCGACCCGTTGGGGAGCCGACACGGTCATGGACCTGTCGACCGGCCGCAACATCCACACCACGCGCGAATGGATAGTGCGCAATTCGCCGGTCCCGATCGGCACGGTGCCGATCTATCAGGCNNGCAAGGCCGAGGACCTGACCTGGGAACTGTACCGCGACACGCTGATCGAGCAGGCCGAGCAGGGGGTGGATTATTTCACTATCCATGCCGGAGTGCGCCTTGCCTATATCCCGATGACCGCACGACGCGTGACCGGCATCGTCAGCCGCGGGGGGTCGATCCTGGCGAAATGGTGCCTGGCGCACCATAAGGAGAATTTCCTCTATACCCACTTCGAGGAAATCTGCGAGATCATGAAGGCCTATGACGTCAGCTTCTCACTGGGCGACGGCCTGCGGCCCGGCTCCATCGCAGATGCTAACGACGAGGCGCAATTTGCCGAGCTGCGCACGTTGGGTGAACTGACCAAGATCGCCTGGAAGCAGGATGTGCAGGTGATGATCGAAGGTCCGGGCCATGTCCCGATGCACAAGATCAAGGTCAATATGGAAGAGCAGCTGAAGCACTGCCACGAAGCCCCATTCTATACGCTTGGGCCACTCACAACCGACATCGCGCCGGGTTATGATCATATTACCAGTGGTATTGGCGCCGCCATGATCGGCTGGTTCGGTTGCGCGATGCTTTGCTATGTCACCCCGAAGGAGCATCTGGGTCTGCCCGACCGCGACGATGTGAAGGTGGGCGTGATTACCTATAAAATCGCGGCCCACGCTGCCGACCTGGCAAAGGGCCATCCCGCGGCTCAGGCACGGGACAATGCGCTGAGCAAAGCGCGGTTCGAGTTCCGCTGGAAGGACCAGTTCAACCTTTCGTTGGACCCGGAGACAGCAGCACATTTCCACGATGAAACCCTGCCCGCGGACGGCGCAAAGACAGCCCATTTCTGCTCGATGTGCGGGCCGAAATTCTGCTCGATGAAGATTACGCAGGAAGTACGCGACTATGCCCAGAAGGGGATGGCGGATATGTCTGAGGCCTTCATCGCCGGCGGGGCGGAGGTCTATATACCGGCAGTCGAAAATACGGTGAGCGCCGAGGCGGCGGAGTAGCCTCTGCCTAGCCACCGACGATGGCTATCGCAAAGCCGTCATAGCCCTTGGTGCCGACGGTCTGGATCGCCGTAGCTTCAAGGCGAGGGTTTGCGGCCATCGCATCGAAGAATTGGCGAACGCCCCGAACTTTCGGGTCGGGGCTGTGGTCGTCCGCGAGCGCACCGTCGCGCACGACATTGTCGGCGACAATCACGGTTCCCGGACGGGACAGTTTGAGCGCCCAAGCTAAATATTGCGGGTTCGACGGCTTGTCGGCGTCGATGAATACGAAGTCAAAGGGCTGTTCAAACGTCAGCTTGGGCAATGTCTCAAGCGCCGCGCCTTCGATGAGATCCACTCGAGACGCGAGACCGGCCCGCGCGATATTCGTCCGTGCGATATTCGCATGATGCGGATCGGCCTCGAGTGTGATCAAACAGCCACTTTCAGGTAGCGCCCGGCCCAGCCAGATCGTGCTGTAACCACCCAAAGTTCCGATTTCCAGAATTCGCCGTGCGCCCGACATGCTCACTAGAAGATTGAGCAGCTTGCCCTGTGCTGGCGACACATCGTGCGGAGGCAAGCCTGCCTGTGCGTTGGCGCGGAGCGCTTCGTCCAGCACGGAATCGAACGGGAGCAGCCTATCGCCGATATAGCGGTCTACCGCATCCCATCGCGACTGGGGCATCGGCTGAATCCTCTAGCTCTGACCCGCCAGCGTGCGGAAGGGCCGATCTGTTTGCCAGAAATTATTGCATCGCACAACGCAAACTTTCGACTCGCATAGCAGCCATGATTTCTACAATCTGTACTAGACCAATCAGCAAGAACTGACATAATGCGCGGTTTACGAACAATATGCTTATAATACTAAACTAGTATTAGTAAACAATATCTATTGTATACCCTATTGCATCGCACAGATCCCTTAGCTAGCTTCCCCGCCGAAACGCGACCCCATACTCGTCGAGGGAAAAATGAATCAGCCTGTCAGCCGTACCGCCCATTCGCTGCGAATCTTGAATTTCACTAAGCCCCGGAATAGGTCTTTCCTTCTCGGCTGTGCCGCCGGTCTCGCTCTGGCCGTTGGAACACTCGGCAACCTCGGCGTCGCTATGGCGGGCGACGATGTAACCGCGAACGGAGATCCGATCGAAACGATCGTCGTCACCGGAACCAGGTTCGATACCGAGGCGGCGCCGGCGAAGGCCTCAGTCGATACCGTCGAGCCGCAAACGGTCATCGACCGGTCCTATATCGAGAACTTCGTTCAGCCGCAGTCCGACTATGTGACGATCCTCGCCATCGTCCCCTCGATGACGGGCGGCGATCCCAATGGCCCAGGCCTGTCCGACGGCGGCGAGAAGAACTCGCTGCGCGGCCTGGGTGACGGTCAATACGTCATACAATTCGACGGCGTTCCGTTCGGCGACACCAACGGCCCGACGCATCACAATATTTCCTATTTCCCCGCTTCCGTGCTTGGCTCCATCGTCGTCGACCGAGGCCCTGGAATGGCCAGCAATATGGGGCCGGCGACCTATGGCGGTACCGTCAAGCTCTTTTCGCAAACGCTGACCGCCGATCCTCAGGTCAATGCAACGGTCGCCTACGGGAGCTTTGAAACCCAGACCGCCGCCCTGAACGGCCAGAGCGGTGATCTTGACGCTTTCGGCACCACCACTAGAGTTCTGGTCAATTTGCAGGGCACGGAATCGAACGGTGCGCTGACAGAGCAGGATCTGCGCGATTGGAACGCACTGCTGAAGATCGAAACCGAAATCACGCCGGACTGGAAGGCGACGCTATTCACCAATTACAGCTATTTGAGAGAGCATCTGGACGATAATAACGGCCTGACTCCGGCACAGGTTCTCGTCTATGGCAAGGATTTCTCGCTTCAGAACACCGACCCGCTGGTGCCGACATATTACGCCTATAACTACACGACCAAATCGACGGATATGGATTATTTCCGTCTGAACGGGACCATCATCGACGGGCTCAAGCTCGACAACATCGCCTATACCTACGCCTATTGGAACCATACGTTCAGCCCGAACAGCCAGACCCAGACGCTCTCCCAAATCAACGCCAATACATCGGCGGACAACGCGACGCTCACGCTGTTGAACGGAACGAAGGTCCCCAACCAGATACTCGCCTACGACAAGGAAAACAGATATCGCGTCTATGGCGATATCGTGAAATTCTCCCAGGATTACGATCTTGGCTGGGTGAGCGGCGAAATCCGCACCGGTGCCTGGCTGGAAATGCAGCATACCAATCGCTTCAAATTCTATTTCGACGCTAGCCGGTGCAACGCCGATCTGATCGACCCGTTCGTGGCGGGCGGCGGCGCGGCGGCCTCGGCATGCGGCGCGACGAAAGGGAGCGATCCCGTCAGCGGCTTGGGCTATGCCAAGGACGACGAGCATTCGGACTGGCACCAATACCAGCCGTTCTTTGAGCTCGACATCAGGCCCCTGGATAATCTCGTCATCACGCCCGGCGTAAAATACGTACATTGGAACCACGATGTCGACGCACCTGTCGAACAAGGCAACCTATGCGGCGTCGACGTGGCATGTCCCCCTTTCAATGAGAAAGGTCAGGATTTCACGGCAAGCTACACCACGCGCAAAGCGCTGCCGTTCCTCACCGTCAACTACAAGATCGACCCCTCGTGGAGCGTCTATTTCGAATATGCGAAAGGCATTTACGTGCCCGACATCTCGTCGTTCGAAACCAGCACGACCCCGGGCAATTTCCCGACGGCGGAGACCACGACGAACTACCAGTTCGGCACCGTGTTCTATGCCGACAACTTCACCTTTGACGCCGATCTTTATTACATACCCGTCAGCAACAACATCGTCTCCCAGCCCTGTACGTTCGATATCAACGAAACGTGCTCTCTGAACAACGGCTCGGCGACATACAAGGGTATCGAAGCCGAGGGCACCTACGCGTTCGGCGACGTGTTCGGCCTTGACCTTCAGGGCCTCTCCCTCTTCGCCAGCGGCTCGGTCATGTCGTCCAAACAGTCCAACGGCCTATGGGAACCCGACGCGCCGAAATGGACCGCGGCAGCAGGCGTGATCTACAAGCGAAACGGCTGGAAGTTTTCTCTGATCGATAAGACCACCGGCCCGGAATACAACGATGGCCAGAATCTTTCCTTCTATGTATTGCCGGCCTGGAGCAACGTGAGCGCCTCGGTTGCATATGCTTTTGACAATTACGAAGTGGGCGTGAATGTTGACAATCTGCTTAACAGCAGAGCGGTTACGGTCATTACGGAAGGCACCTCTGGTGTTGTACAGTCGAATCCGGCAACCAGTAACGATCAGTATCAATTCCAGGCGCCGATCAGTGCGATCGTCTCGCTGAAAGTGCATTTCGGTTTCCATGGGGAAGAAGCGTCGCCTGTCGCGGCCTACGTGCCGCCGCCGGCCGTTGCCCCGACACCGTCGGTTTCGAAGAGCTATCTGGTGTTCTTCGACTTCAACAAGTCGGATCTGACGGCTGATGCGACGACCATCGTCGATCGGGCCGCCAAGAACGCCGGCCCGGCCAAGGTGACCCAGTTGACCGTGACCGGTCACACCGACACTGTCGGCTCGGACGCCTACAACATGCGCCTCAGCCGCCGTCGTGCAGAATCGGTTGCGGCTCAATTGGAAAAGGACGGTATCTCCTCGTCCGAAATCGAAATCGTGGCCAAGGGCAAGCGTGACCTTCTGGTCCCGACCAAGGACGGCGTTAAGGAGCCCCAGAACCGGCGCGTTCAAATCGTCTATGACAACGGGGCGACCTCGTAGGCCGCTCGAACCTAACGTATTTCATCAGGCGCGGTTCCCCAGACCGTGCCTGATGAAACCGTCAGAACATACCGCTATCTCTACGTCTTTGTCGCGACATGCCCATCGTCTTTTATTTGTCGCCAACGCGATTGTGAGGCCAAGCATGAAATATGCGTTTAGCGCTCTCGTCCTCCTCGTCTCAACGATTAGCTGCGGAGCATTCGCGGAAGATATTATGCCGCGCTTCCTGCCACCGAACGCAATCGATCTTTCAGCGATACTGCCACCGCCTCCCGCCCAAGATTCAGCCGTATCCAAGGCCGAGATCGCGGAAATTCTTCGCGCACAGGCAGAAGCAACAGCCGCCGGTCAAGCTCAGGCTGTGGCGGACTCCAAAGAGGAAGTATTCCTGTTCGGCTCGGTCCTCGGTCCAAACTTCAACGCAGGCGCATTGCCGATTACCGCCAAATTTTTCCAGCACGTCGGCACGACCGAAACAGAGTTTGTAACCCCCGCGAAGATCGCCTTCGCACGTCCCAGGCCGCCTCTCGCCGACGGCACAATCGTACCATGCGAGCCCCTGAGGCCAAGCGCATCATATCCAAGCGGACATTCAACCTATGCCTATCTAGACGCGATCGTTCTCGTCCAGATGATTCCGGAAATGCGAGAAGCGATATTCGCCCGCGCCGCAGAGTTTGCTCATAATCGCGTCGTTTGCGGCGTTCACTATCCTAGCGATTTAGAGGCCGGAAAAATCAGCGCTTTCGCAATCGGCGCCTACCTGCTGGCCAATCCCGCCTTCCGGACGGAATTGGGACCGGCCAAGACAGAAGCTCGCAAGGCATTGGGACTAGGAGCCCGGTAGGCTGGCTACCAAGGCTTTGCCAGCATTCAGGCCGGCGGCGCGCCGCTCTTTACATCCGCCTCGGACTGATCATGAAGCTGCACAAACGCCTTATGTAGTTTAGGCGCCTCCATTGCCACGCCCTGGGCACTCATGTCGCTCGCAGCCTTTTTGATCAACTCCGACGGCGTCCGCCCCAGCGCGAATTCAAGAAACGAACCGGCATAGTGCGGGGGGGCGCGATCGCCCATTTGGGCAGCGACCCATGCCGCAAACAGCTTGTTGCGATGGGCAACAATCTTGAATTTCAACTCCTCATCATGGGCGAATTTCGCCTCGAACTGATGTTCGCGAGTCGTAAACGAGTCTTCCATTATTCCCCCTGGGGAGCCGAGCGAGACAGCGCGGCGACTGCGGCGCGCTTAAATCGGCGCCGGACAAAGTCACAGCGACCGATTCGACCAACTATAGCAGCATCGCCGCGCGTACCGATATGCGTTTCCCGAAGATGAGACAAAATGCCGGACGCACGACCGAAGCGATTTGGCGCCTCAGGTCGTACTCCGGACCCGGCGCCCCACTTTCGCAGGGCGCCGCAGATCGCTGCTCACGCAGCCCGGCCAAGCGACGAGCGCGGCTTGCTGACATGGACTCCGTTGACGCGCTTCTGGATTTCCGCCGCCTTTGCGCGCGGATTGTAGAACTGGCTGTACCAGATGCGCCCTTTGTGGAACGGCCCGTCGACTGGAAGCTGAAGGATGTTGATCGCAGGGCGCTTATTTGCCCATACCTCGAAATCCTGAGCGAAGGCCAGCCTGCTCGCCTCCTGATAGGCGCGCGCGACGGCAACATCCTGCGTATTGGCGACTTCGTGCGGCGACTTCACCATTAAGGAGTGCCAGACCTTGATCACGCCGTCGTCCACAGGCGTGTGGGCGATCATCATAATCGACGGTAAGTGGCCCCACATGCGGGATCTGAGGATGCCGGGCCCGTCATACCAGGTCTTGAGCTCCAACAGCTCTTCGCCGGTCGTCAACGTCCGATGGCCCGCGCCGAAATACTGAACCATCGTGTGTCCGTCGTATTCGTTTTCGAAATACGACACTTCCTTGCTTCCGTGGGTCGGCTTGAAGTGGGAGATATCCGACATGTTGTCGAGCACTTCCTGCGGATGAGAGGCAAGAGTTCCTAGTCGATCAATCTTCCAGCGCACCCAGGATGGATCGTCCCATTCGTCGATATAAGGCACATCGAATTCGGGAGCGCCGTTCTCCGGATCGTGCCAGACGAAAATCACTCCGTTCTGCTCTACGATCGGCCAGGACCGTACACAGGCCGCAGCCGGAATTTTGTCATAATAGGGAATGTCGTCGCACTTCCCGTCGGGGCCGAATCGCCAGGCGTGATAGGGGCAGCGGATGGAATCGCCCTCCACATGCTGGCCGTCGCGCACGACATAAGACGTCGTATTGATGGCCAGATGCGCACCCATATGCGGACAGTAGGCGTCCAGCAGGTGGACCTTGCCGCTATTACCGCGATAAAGCACGAAATCGCGGCCGAAGAAGCGAACGGGTTCGGGCTTGACCGTTACTTCTTCCGAATCGGCGATCATGAACCAGCCGCGGGGGAAATCGAATTCACCGATGCCGTAATCTTTGGTCTTCGCCACGTCTCGCTCCCGTTTCTAAAGCTCGCCCAATCCGGAATCGCCGGATATTGATGGACTTGAGTCTAGCTTTTTCGCCCGTCGTTTCACTTTGACCTGAATCAAATTCACGCGCCCAAGGTCACAGGAAGGTGTCGGTATTTTCCCCACCCAACAGGAATCCTCCGTAATTGCGCCCGACTTTATCGGGGTTGTTCGCAACATGGGTGCGACCGGTATGAATATCGACGAATGTCCGCACCAACGGACTGTCGCGATAGATCCCTTGCGCACCACAGGAATAAAGCAGCCGAGAGACAAGCTGGGCGCATTGTTCGGATACGCGCGCTGACTGGACGCGAAAGCGGATGCGTTCCTCAAGGTCCAACGGCTGTCCGCCCTTCACCTTTTCGCCCAGCACTTTGAAATTGCGGAACAGAATGAGCTTCATCTCATCGATGGCGATCGCCGTGTCGGACGCGACGGCCTGCGCATCGGGATCGGCCGACGTGCGGCTGAAATCGTTCGAGCTGACCCGTTTCGATGCATAATCGCGGAAATAATCCAGAGCACCCTGCAACGCGCCGATCGACGACGACGACACCGCACGAACGAAAATCTGGCCGAACGGCAACTTGTAGAGGGGTGAGGTATTGAGCTTAAGACCCGGGCTGGTTACGGCGAAGCCGTCTTTGGCCTTGTGCGTGCGATAGGCAGGGACGAAGGCATCCTTGACCACGACATCGTGGCTGCCGGTACCCCGCAGTCCCATCGTATCCCAGACGTGCAGCACCTCGAAATCAGACCGCGGCACCAGGAAGGTTCTGTATTCGGGCGCCCCCCCGCCGGCTGCGGGAATTAAGCCGCCGAGAAACACCCAGTCACAGTGATCGACGCCGCTCGAAAATGCCCACCGGCCCGAGATCCTGTATCCGCCATCGGCCGGAGTCACCTCGGCCTTCGGCTGATACGAGGATGAAATTAACGTCGAACTATCTTTTCCCCAAACATCTTCCTGTGCCTGGGGGTCGAACAATGCGAGCTGCCAGTTATGGACGGCGATAACGCCGTAGATCCAGGCCGACGACATGCAGCCTTCGGCGAGCGCCAGTTGAATGGCATAAAATACTTCCGGATCCATTTCATAGCCGCCATAGCGTTTCGGCTGGAGAACCCGGAAAAAACCGGCGTCATGGAATGCGCGAACGGTTTCGTCCGGCACCTTACAGTCGCGGCTGGCCTGCTCGGCACGACTGCGCAAATCAGGCAGCATCGCACGCGCGCGCTCGACCAAAACGGCCTCAGTGACCTTCACCGCGGTATTTTTCATCATTTCCCTGCTCCTCAACCGAAACCGACACTGAAATCGTGTCCCCATAGACTGACGGCCGTGCTTTCGAAGGCGACATGGTTTTCCCAGTCGATCACGCGCCCGCCATACCCGAACTCCATCGCGAAACCCGAGGGCGTCGCAAAATAGAAGGAAATCATTTCGTCATTGACGTGCCGGCCCAGCGTGCACATCAGCTTTGCCCCATGCCGCAGCATGCGGTCGTAAGCGCGGCCGATCTCGTCCATGCTTTCAACCTCGACCATCAGATGGACGCAGCCGGCGGGAACTTCGCCCTCAAACAATGCCAAGCTGTGGTGGCGACCGTTGCCGCAATGTAGGAAATAAATCCGCTGGCCGGGACCGCCGGCCGGATTGTGGACGAGTATGTCGGCCAGACCGAAGCCCAGTATTTCCTTATAAAATGCATAGGTTTCATCGAAACTCGGGGCCGGCAGAACAGTATGCCCCATCCCCAGCGCACCGGTGACGAACCGGCCGACGCCCTGGGGCGAGACAAACCGCGAGAAGTCGGATTTGAAACCCCAAACCAGTTCCTGACGATTGCCCGATGGATCTAAAAACCAAACGAGTTGTCGAACTTTTCGAGATGCGGCTTCTGCCGACGTACCGATGTGAAACTGAATGTCGGATCGCGCGAGCTGCTCCAAGGCACGATCAAAATCGCCCTGACCACCCACTTCCCAGCCGGTGGCCAAATATCGATTTGCATTACCGCGAAGCGCCAGGATGCGTTGTGCGCGCTCGTCCATTTTGAGAGCGAGACCACCTGCCGTCTCCAGCACGCTCATCCCCAGCACATTCTCTCCGACATTGCGCCAAGCAGCTATGTCGGTGGTTTCGACGACGACGTAAGCCAACCCCCTGATCTGGACCACCGGATTTTCCTATCAAATTTTGCGCCGGGCCCAATCTGCCGAGGCGCCCTTTGCGTGTTGACGGAAGCCTCCCACAGTCACGTCAAACAGCGATTTGACCTAGATCAACCGGGCGGCGGCAAACCGACGCGCTTCAGCGACTAAAAATCGGGCCGGCAGTAACGCCGCGGCAGAAAACAGGTAGTTGGGTAAATGGAAGGCTGATAAGGCATCGACTTTACGCAAATCAGGCTCAGAGCCGTAGCTGCTATGACCGCGAGATTGCTCCCACGGCACCGCCAAGGGCTGTAAATTCATTCGAGCGGGCGAAGGGATTCGAACCTTAGACCCGGACCTTGGCAAGGGGGATTTGACGCCGCGCTGGCGTTCGACAGACTTTGATGGAGAACGATAAGGCCTTATAAAACAACGATTGTTTAGAATCGTTATCCGACTGAGTATCCTCACTCCGCCCCATTTATGATCTCATCTGCTTACAGAGTGCTTACATTTTGTCTGAGATGTGCTAGTGTAAGCAAATCCAGGCAGATCATGGTCCACGTGTGAACAAATTGACGAAACGGGCTGTCGACGCCCTCGAAGCGCCCAAAGAGGGCCAGGTTTTTCAATGGGATGGGGAACTGCGCGGTTTTGGCGTTCGCGCGATCCCCTCCGGCCTGAAGACATTCATTCTCCAATACCGAAATATTGAAGGCCGCAGCCGGCGGATCGTCATCGGCCGTTACGGCGTGTTGACCGTCGAGAAGGCCCGAGACCAAGCGAAGATCAAGCTGGGAATGGTGGCCGCAGGCGCCGACCCCGCCAACGAAAGTGCCGCCTCGCGAGAGGCAATAACGGTCGCCGAGGTCTGCGATTGGTATTTGCGGGAGGCCGAGGCGGGCCGGATTCTTGGCAAACGCCGTCGGCCCATCAAATCGTCTACACTGGTGTCGGATCGCAGCCGAATTGAGACGCATATCAAACCGCTGGTCGGCCGCAGGCAAGTACGCACGCTCAAACTCGCCGATATCGAAGGAATGCAATCCGATATTGCCGCCGGCAAGACTGCCAAATCTCGGAAATCCGGCCGCGGCGGCACTCCGGCTGGAGGGAAGGGCGTAGCAGCTCGGACGATATCAACATTTCAAAGCCTTCTTGCTCATGCCACGCGCTTTGACGTGATCGCCTCCAACCCCTCTGTCGGGGTTCGTAAGTTTGCCGGCAATAGGCGGGATCGTCGCTTGAGTATTGCCGAGATCAAGGCGCTGGGCGAAGCGATGCAGGCTGCTGAGCGAAATTTCGAGCATCCCGTTGCGCTTGCGGCAGTTCGCTTGATGCTTCTCACAGGGTTCAGGAAGTCGGAAGTTTTGGGACTTAAACACGACTGGTTCAACGGGGACGGTGGCTATATTCATTTTCCCGACACGAAGAGCGATGGCCAAGTCCGTGCGATCGGACCGTCTGCCGTTCAGCTACTGACGAGCCGCCCTGCGCGCGAAAACTGCCCGTATGTTTTTCCGTCGGATGCCGGTGACGGCCACTTCACCGCCGCGAGGAGCTGCCTGGATCGACTATGCGCCACAGCACAGATCAAGGG
>PLTD01000231.1 GCA_003165335.1 Rhodospirillales bacterium
AATACTTACCCGGGCTGAATGCCAGACCGCTATCCCTCCCCGGCCTGAAGGCCGGGGTTTCTCGCGGAGGATTTGATGATAGCGGATACTGCCTCTCACCCCGCAACGATGCCACGTGGCGCCGAGCTACACCGCCATGTCGGGCGCGTCAGCTTGCGCACGCTTGTCCTTGTCCGCTGGATCGTAATTATCGGACAGTTGGTGACAGTATCGATCGTAGCCATCGGATTCCGCTTTCCGATGCAGTTATCGGCGGTCTTGGCGGTGATAGCGTTGGCCGTTATCGTTAATTTGGTGGGCACGATAATGCGTCGCGGCCGTGCCCTATCGGACCGCGCTGTCGCCTTCTATTTAGCGTTCGACATATTGCAGCTTTCAGCGCTGCTTTTCTTGACGGGCGGGATGACCAACCCTTTCACTGTTTTGGTGTTGGGGCCGATCGCTGTGGCGGCTGCCGTGTTGGGCCGGGACTATTCGTTCCTTTTAACATTGCTCGCCATTGTCTGCTTGGCGGCATTGTTCGCGTCTCCGTTTGACCTGCCATGGAATGGCGGCGGCTCACCCAGACTACCCGATCTCTACCAGCTTGGCATGTGGATCGCTTTGACATTGGCTTGCGGTTTCATCGCTACTTATAATTGGAGCGTTTCGGGCGAAGCTCGACGCATTTCAGAGGCGCTGGCGGAAACTCAGCTTACGCTTGCGCGCGAGCAACAATTGACTGCACTGGGCACCCTTGCCGCGGCCGCGGCACATGAACTGGGAACACCGCTTTCGACAATCACTGTGGTTGCTAAGGAACTGGGGCGGGACCTTCCCGCTGACAGTCCGTTCGCGGAAGATGTCGCGCTGATCCAAAGTCAGTGCGAGCGCTGTCGCAGCATTTTGGCCGAACTTGCCCGCAAGCCGGAGGACGCGGAGGAATCACCCTTCAATCGACTGCCCCTTGACCAGCTGGTGGAAGCCGCCGCGGTACCTCACCGGATGCCCGGAATTCGGCTCGAAATAACCAGCACAGCCTCCCCTGGCAGCGATATGCCAATCCTCCGACGCACGCCTGAGATCATGCATGGGCTCGGCAATATCCTGCAGAACGCGATGCAGTTTGCTACTACAGCCGTTAAGGTTGTGGCGCAGACTGATGCACACCGGATTGTCATGACGATTAGCGACGACGGTCCCGGATTTTCGCCGGGATTGCTTGGCAGACTGGGGGAGCCTTATCTATCGTTGCGCGACCAGGAGCATGAGCATCTGGGTCTTGGGATTTTCATCGCGCAAACACTTCTTGAGCGGACTGGAGCAGAACTCACGTTCGTCAATGGCCTGGAAGGGGCATTGGAAGGCGCTGCAGTCAGGATCGTGTGGCCTCGCGCTGCGATTGCTTTATGATTAGTTGTATGGCGCGGGTCTGACAGCCGACGCAAAAAGGAAAAGAAAATGCAAGAACCCAGCTTAAGCGATCGGCCGCCGGCCGGTGTGCCGGATGCAAACCGGCTTTTGATCGTCGATGACGACGAACCTTTTCGTCTTCGTCTTGCACGCGCGATGGAGCGGCGTGGCTTTTATGTTGAGACTGCAGGAGGCATCGCCGATGCGGCAGGTACAGTACAGCGATTGAAACCGACCCATGCGGTGCTCGATTTACGGCTAACCGATGGCAGCGGTCTTGATATTGTCGCGGTCCTTCGTGAAGCAAGGCCGGAATGCCGGATTGTCATGCTGACTGCTTACGGAAACATTGCCACCGCCGTCGCAGCGGTAAAAGCGGGCGCGCTGGACTATCTCTCAAAGCCTGCCGATGCCGACGCGGTCGAGGCGGCCTTGCGTGCCGATCCGTTGCGCGCTTCGTTGCCGCCACCTCCGGAAAATCCGATGCCGGCAGATCGGGTTCGCTGGGAGCATATTCAGCGCGTGTTCGAACAGTGCGGTCGCAACGTGTCGGAAACAGCGCGCAGGCTGAAAATGCATCGGCGTACGCTCCAACGCATTCTGGCGAAGCACGCTCCCCGCGCCTGACGGATACAGCTATGACTCGTGGCGCGGACCTGCTTAACCTCCATGAACTGACGGAGCGGATGCTCGACCGGGCTGGAGGAGGCAGCGTCCTTGCGGTCGGCGATTTGATGTTGGACCGATTTGTTAGCGGGAAGGTTGATCGGATTTCGCCGGAGGCTCCGATCCCTGTTCTTGCGGTAGATCGCGAGACGGTTATGCCGGGTGGTGTGGGCAATGTCGTTTCCAATATCCGTGCGCTTGGCGGCGAGGCGCACCTAATCGCTGTGGTGGGCGACGACGCCGAGGCGGATTTCCTGGCGAGACTGCTGGGCCCTGACAAGGATGCGGGTTTTGTTCGCGACAGTTCACGGCCGACTGCGGTCAAGACCCGCTTTATTGCCGGGGGGCAGCAATTGCTGCGTGCCGACTATGAGCTCTCCCGCCCGATATCGCCCAAGGTCGAGGAGCGCATTCTCGACGAGATCGAGAAGAGGCTTCACGGCGCCGGGGTCCTGGTGCTGTCGGATTATGGCAAGGGCGTTCTGACCGATCATGTGATCCGCCATGCTATTGCCAGTGCGAAGAGCCTTGGCATTCCCGTTATTGTCGACCCTAAGGGGTCCGATTACAGCCGTTACCGCGGCGCCAGCGTCGTTACGCCGAACCTGAAGGAATTGGAGGAAGCCGCCGGCGGGTTCCTCGGGCAGGGCGACGCCAAGCTGGAGGAAGCTGCGCGCGGCGTTCTGGGGAAGTCGGGTGTATTGGCGATGGTGGCGACGCGCGGCGGCGAGGGGCTTTCCGTGATCAGAATGGATGCCGATGCCGTTCATGTTCGCGCCCGGGCGCGCGAGGTGTTCGATGTGTCCGGCGCGGGCGATACGGTGGTTGCGACACTGGCCCTGGCTTTGGCGACGGGGTCGGAACTGCCGGCTGCCGCGGCGCTTGCCAATCTTGCTGCATCGATCGTCGTGGGCAAGGTGGGGACGGCCTCGGTCACCGCCGAGGAACTGCGTATGGGCGCCGATGAGGCGGGTCGTGTCGGCGACAAACTGAAATCGGGTCTTGCACTGAAGGACCAGGTTGAACGCTGGCGCCGCCGGCACCTGACTGTCGGCTTCACCAACGGCTGTTTCGATCTTTTGCACCCCGGTCATCTGTCGCTGATCCGCCAAGCCCGTTCGGCCTGTGACCGGTTGGTCGTAGGGTTGAACAGCGATGCTTCCGTGCGCCGGTTGAAAGGTCCGACCCGGCCTGTGTCGAACCAGGCAGCCCGCGCCGAGGTGCTTTCGGCGATTGCCGATATAGACGCCGTCGCAATATTCGAAGAGGACACGCCGATCAGCCTGATCGAGGCGATTCGGCCGGATGTGCTGGTCAAAGGCGCGGATTATACGATCGATAAGATCGTCGGCGCAGACCTCGTGCAATCCTACGGCGGACACGTAATCCGCGCCAAACTCGAAGACGGACACAGCACGACTGCGGTCATCGCTAAAATGACCGCTGGTTGAAATGGCGTTTGAATAAGTGAGACATCGGGAAGGGTGCGAATGATGCGCTGGTCATATTCTCAGGTGAGGCTGGCATTTCTCGGTCTTTGCCTGGCTGCAGTCTTATCGGGGTGCGGAGTCAACGACGTCCCTAGGCTGGATGAGCAGGTCAAGGCGTCTTGGAGCGAGGTACTCAATCAATATCAGCGCCGAAGTGACCTTATCCCCAATTTGGTCGAAACCGTGAAAGGCTACGCCAAGCAGGAGCAGGACACGCTTACCGGGGTGACAGAGGCGCGGGCGAAGGCAACACAAATGCAGCTCCCGGCCGATATTCTGAATAACCCCGAAGCGTTTCATCAGTTTGAACAAAATCAAGCTGCCCTTGGCGGGGCATTGGGTCGCTTGCTCGCGGTGTCCGAACGCTATCCGGATTTAAAGTCGAACCAGAATTTCCTGGCTCTTCAGTCACAGCTCGAGGGGACTGAGAACCGGATCGCCGTTGCTCGGCGAGATTATATCCAGGCGGTGCAGGCTTATAATACTCAGCTTCGCACCATTCCCGGACGTTGGATTGCTTCGGTTCTCTATCCGGATGCCAAGGTGAAAGAGACCTTCACGATCTCAGAGCAGGCTCAAGAAGCGCCCAAGGTCAAGTTTTGATCCGTTCCCTCTTCATCGTAGCGTTTCTATTCGTAGCCGCTGCCACACCACTGCGGGCAGCGGACCAAGCTGACTTTCCGGCGCTGACTGGCAGAGTGGTCGATGAATTGGGCGTCCTGCCGCCGCAATCGGCGGCGCTACTGACAGCCGAGCTCGCAGCGCATGAAAAGCGTACCGGCCAGCAGGTAGTAGTCGCCGTCGTCAAGTCGCTGAATGGGCGCGCCATCGAGGAATATGGCTATCAACTCGGCCGCTTCTGGGGCATCGGACCGAAGGGGGCGAACACCGGTGCGATCCTGCTGGTCTCGCCAAATGACCATAAGGTACGAATAGAAGTCGGCTATGGGCTCGAAGGCGACCTGACCGACGCAGTCAGCTCGACCATCATCAACCAGGTTATCCTCCCTCGATTCCGTAAAGGCGATTACGCCGGAGGAATCGCTTCCGGCGCCGATGAAATTCTGCGGGCGCTCGGCGACGACTTGGCCGCAGCGCCTCCCGTCCAAATGCAGCAGCGGCCGCAGGAAGACGATCACGGCTCCGTTGGGTCGATTCTATTCACTTTCCTGATCTTTGCTCTGTTCATGTGGCTTGCACGGCGTCGCGGAGGCGGGTTCGGATCGACCATTCTCCCATTCATGATCGCCAGCAGTTGGAGCAGCCGGGGCGGCGGCTACAGCGGCGGCACATCCTTTGGCGGTGGCGGCGGATTTTCCGGCGGCGGTGGCTCGTTCGGCGGTGGGGGAGCTTCGGGATCATGGTGACGATCGCCAAATTGACCGAAGCGGATCGCGACCGTATCGCCGCTGCTGTGGCAAAGGCTGAGGCTGTGACAGGGGTGGAGCTAAGACTGGTACTGGCTCATTCGAGCGGACATTACGGCGAGTTCGCGCTGATCTATCCGGCTTTGCTGACGCTGATCGTCGGCGGAATCGTCGCTGCAATTGAACCTGGCCTACACGCCGGACGCTTCTTCATGGGTGAGGCCGTGCTGTTTCTAGTGGCTGCCGGATTCCTCCAATGGCCTACTCTGCGCCTCATACTTGTCCCGTCCTCGGTCAAGCGCGAGGCGGCTTGGCGACATGCCAGGCTGCATTACGCCAGCATCGGCCTCAAACAGCCGCATATCAAAAGCGCACTTCTGATCTTCTGCTCCGCAGCGGAGCGCACTGTCGAGATTTTGGCGGATGACGCCATCGGTGAAAAATTGCCTACTTCGGTTTGGCAGCCGATTGTTGAGACCTTCAAGGCCGACTTCGCACGGGGACGGGTCGCCGATGCCTTCGTCTTTGCTTCCGATGCTTGCGCAGCAATCCTGTCGCCTCTGTTTCCACCCGAGCCGGGACAAGTAAATGAAATTCCCGACGATCTGGTCGAGCTTTAACTCAGTTCCGATCCGCTGGTGACAGCGCTGACATCACCGGGCCAATTTCTTCGTTAAGCACGAGATCGGCGAGATCGTCGAGGTCGGTCGGATCGCGATTGACGATGACAAGTTTGGCGCCGTTGCGCTTGGCAATCACTGGAAGGCCTGCGGCGGGAAATACGACAAGCGATGAGCCCAGCACCAGAAAAAGATCGCAGGCGCGGCTTTCGGCCTCTGCTCGGGCCATGACGTCGGCAGGCATGGGTTGACCGAACGAGACAGTCGCGACTTTCACAATTCCACGGCACTCCCGGCAAGCGGGTAGCAAATCGGTCTTCAGGAAATCCCGCTTCAATGCGTCGAGTTCGTGGCGCAGGCCGCAATCCAGGCAAGTGGCATAACTGGCGTTTCCGTGCAGTTCGATCACCTGTATCGCAGGCACACCGGAATCTTGATGCAGATTATCGACATTCTGTGTGATGACCGATGAAACCTTCCCGCGAGCGATTAGTCGCGCGATCGCCATATGGCCGGCATTCGGAGTCGCCCCGACCCATCCGGCGACGCCGGAAAAGGCGCGGTTCCAGGCCTCGCGGCGCATTTCCACATTATTCACGAAATCGTCGTAATAGATCGGCTTCATCCGGCTCCAGACACCGCCGGGACTGCGGAAGTCCGGAATGCCGGATTCGGTCGAGATGCCGGCTCCGGTAAAGACCACGACGCGGCCCGTGTCGGCGATCAATCGGCTAAGGGCGTCGGGACTTGTCATGCGCTAAGGCGTGGCGTTGTAGCGCTTCTCGCGCTCGATCGCCTCAACGATCAGCTTGCGCGCCTCGTCCGCGTCACCCCAGCCATCCAGCTTGACCCACTTACCCGGCTCCAGGTCTTTGTAATGTTCGAAGAAATGCTGGATCTGCTCCAGTGTGATCTTCGGCAGATCGGTATAGTTCTGCACATCGACATAGCGTTTGGTCAGCTTCGGTGACGGAACGGCGATGATCTTCTCGTCGCTGCCGCCATCGTCGCGCATCTTCAGCACGCCTACAGGCCGGACATTGATATAGGCCCCAGGCACGATCGGACGGGTATTGGCGACCAGAACGTCGATCGGGTCGCCATCGTCCGATAGCGTGTGCGGTACGAATCCGTAATTTCCGGGATAGCGCATCGGCGTATGCAGGAAGCGATCGACAAACAAGGTACCGGCCTCCTTGTTCATCTCATATTTGATCGGCTCGCCGCCGATTTCGACTTCAACGATGACATTAACGTCGTCGGGCGGGTTATTGCCGATAGGGATGGCGTCCAGACGCATGAAAATCTCCGGTTCGGGCTATTGAGCCCTATCTAAAGTCGAGACGGCCGCAGAAAGCGCATTCCGGCCGACACGTAAAGGCAAGGTGCGGTTTCTCGTTGCGTCAAATCGCCCGGTAGCGGCGGATGCGTGCTCGGAACAGCGCCACGATGCTGGCCGAAAACAGCATCATCGTGCTCGGTTCGGGAACCGACGAGGCGCTTGGGCTCGAATAGAGCAAATCCGTGCCTGCTGTTCCCGTACAATTTGCGCTGCGGCCGATGATACAGTTGCCTGAACTGTCGCTCGCCCAAAACTCAAAACCAGTGTAGCCGCTATTCTCGAAATATTGAATGTCGATCGCATAGAGCCCCGTAGCTGCGAACACCGCCGAACCGCTATCGATTTCGAAAGAGTGCATGGTGTTACCTCCGACTACGACCTGGTTCCCGATTGTGAGCTGAGACCCATCGTCTGAAGCCAGGTTGAAGTTATAGGTTCCAGCCTGAGCTATCGCGATATAGCCGGTGATGGTCATCGTTGAGTGATCGACGGTTGTGGGAATCTGGGCGATCGGCGCGTCATACGTAAGGTTGGTCACATTGCTGTTGAGCAGGCCGGCGAGCGATGTGGTCGCATCCGAAACGGTACTGATGTTGCAGTTCGGGAAACAGACAGTCGTCGTCGTAAACGTTGCGGTCGGACCGCCCGAAGTCGAAATAAGCTGTGCCGCCGGTGCCAGGCTGGTTAGAAAGCTTGTGTTCAGCTTGTAATAGTTGCCCAGAAGACCGGTTCCCGGGTCTAGCGGTACGGTACGGCACGGCACCAACGCTCTGGTCCTCACCGATCGTAACCGCTAAGGCCGGCTCCCAGACGCCGACCAAGCAGGTTGCCAAAACCAAAAGGAAATGTCGCATTTTGCGCTCCGCTTACCATTTTGGGCGAAGCGGAATGCGAGTTTACCTCGCTGCCGGCCCCTAGGTTGTAGACAGCGCAACTATCGTGCCATCCCGTTAAGCAACAACCCGCCAACTCTGGCGGGACAGTCGTTTGGTGAGAAATTCGGCCAATGCCTCCACCCGGGCTGGGCGCGGACCGGCCGAGGGTGTTACCAGATGAAGACCAGCCAACGGCATTCTCCATTCGGGCATGACGACTTCTAGTCGACCGTCCTTGATCGCTTCGCTGACGATGAAGTCAGGCAAGACGGCAATGCCCAGGCCCGCAAGTAGGGTAGGCATCATGGCGTCGCCGTTATTGATTCGCAGCGGCCCGGCCGGTCGGACGGTGGCGTCCTGGCCTGCCGCATTGGTGAAACGCCATGTGTCGGGCGTGGCCTGATAGCCGTATCCCAGACAATCATGCTCGGCGAGTTGGAACGGATGAGCCGGCCTGCCGCGCCGCTGAAGATAAGAAGGCGATGCGACGGTGAAGCGTGACACCGCGCATAGCCGCCGCGCCACGAGTGAGGAATCCGGCATGTCGGCGATGCGCAAGGCGGCGTCGAAACCATCGCCGATCAGATCCACGATCGCGTCGCTTAAGTGCAGGTCGATCGATACATCGGGGTAGGCTGCAAAGAAGTCCGGCATCAACGGAGCAATCTGGCGCAACCCGAACGACATCGGTGCGGCGAGGCGGACCAGACCGCGCGGAGTCGACGATTGCGCCAGAGCTTCGCTTTCGGCCGCCTCGCCGGCAGCGAGGATTTGAGCGGCGCGTTCTGCAAGATTGCGTCCGGCGTCTGTGAGAGCCAGCCGACGCGACGTGCGGTTGAACAGTCGTGCGCCCAATCTTGCCTCGACTCTGCCGACGGCCTTGGAAACCGTGGCCTTGGACAGACCCAGCTGTTCGGCGGCGGCTGAGAAAGAGCGCATTTCGACCACCTTGGCAAAGATGGCGAATCCTTCAAGATCGGGCAGCTTGGACATCGAATCCTCAAAAGGATAGGCGCGTCACATTAGGATGTCGTTTTCAACTCACCGTTACGGAAAGCGACCAGGGTTGATTTGGGTGTGGTGGACCATCGCTCGTCCTTGGTCAGCGGCCGGGTAGCGACGATCGTGACGACGTCTGACGGGGATGTGTCCTTGGCGAAATCGACGGTCAAGTCCTCGTCGACCAGCGTGGCTGCCCCGAACGGCGCCCGACGGGTCAGCCACACCAGGTTCGTGCTGCGGAAACAATAGAGCGATCGGCCATTGCTGAGGAGCATATTGAAGACGCCGTGTTGTCCGATCTGTAGCGACAGCTCTTCGATCGCACGATGCAGTGCGCGATCCGACGGCGCATTGCTCCAGCGCTCGCGCAGTTTGCCAAGCATCCAGCAAAAGGCGAATTCGCTATCCGTGCCGCCAATCGGGCGATAGGCGCCCAGCGAAAGTTTTTTAATGCCGCGAAGCTGACCGTTATGGGCGAACACCCAATTCTGACCCCACATCTCGCGCATGAAGGGGTGGGTGTTCTCAAGCGCCACCCGCCCCCGATTGGCGCGTCTAATATGAGAGATGACGATTTCGCTTTTTATTGAGTGGTGGCGCAGGAAATCCGCTATCGGAGAGGCGGCGCTGGCCGCCGGATCGTGGAATGTGCGGCACCCCTTTCCATCGTAAAAAGCGATGCCCCAGCCGTCCTTGTGTGGTCCGGTATGGCCGCCCCGGCGGATCAATCCCGTAAAGCTGAAGCAGATATCGGTCGGCACGCTCGCACTCATGCCCAGCAATTCACACATAGAGCTCCAACCCATTCTGTTGACAAAGGTGTAGTGGCCCAAGACCCGTTTCTGCAAGCGTCAGGAATAATGCGACCGGCCCTTTGGTGTCCGAGCATGCGAGATGGTATAGATCGTCACCGACAAGGCCGCCGATGCGGCGGCTGGATAGTGCGATGACCGACGCCAAAAATATCTTTTCTTACCGGAAGTTCTGGGCTGCCCGTCTTGGGCCCGCGCCGTTCCTGCCGATGTCCCGCGCCGAGATGGACGAGCTCGGCTGGGACAGCTGCGACATAGTGCTCGTCACCGGCGATGCCTATATCGACCATCCCAGTTTCGGCATGGCGATCATCGGCAGGCTGCTTGAGGCTCAGGGCTTTCGCGTCGGCATCATCGCTCAGCCGGACTGGAGCTGCGCGGACGCCTTCAAAGCGCTGGGCAAGCCCAATCTGTTTTTCGGCGTCACTGCCGGAAACATGGATTCGATGGTGAACCACTATACATCGGATCGGCGGCTCCGCCGTGACGACAGCTATACGCCCGACGGCGCACCGGGAAAGCGGCCCGACAGGGCGGTCATCGTCTATGCCCAGCGCTGCCGCGAGGCATTTCGCGATGTCCCCATTGTCATCGGCGGCATCGAGGCGTCGCTGCGCCGCATCGCCCAGTTCGACCACTGGTCGGAAAAGGTCCGCCGTTCGGTTCTGGTCGACAGCAAGGCGGATCTCTTGATTTACGGAAATGCCGAGCGCGCGCTGGTCGAGGTTGCCCACCGCGTCGCCAAGGGTCAAAGCCCCCGCGATATGCACGATGTGCGCGGCGTCTCATTCGTGATCGACGCGGTGCCCGAGGGTTGGACAGTGCTGTCGCCCGATCTGGTCGACGAGAAGGCTGAGATCGAGGAGAGCGAGTCCGAGCCTGACGAGGCGGCGGTATTGACTGCTGCTGCAGAGCGCAAGAAGACATCCGCCGCGACTAGCGTCGTGCGCTTGCCCGCCTATGACCGGGTCAAGGACGACAAAGTCCTCTATGCCCATGCCTCGCGCATCCTTCATCAGGAGAGCAATCCCGGAAACGCCCGGCCCCTGGTCCAGCGCCATGGCGATAAGCAGGTTTGGCTGACCGCGCCGCCAATCCCGCTGACGACGCCCGAGATGGACGGTGTCTACGACCTGCCTTATGCCCGGGCGCCGCATCCCTCCTATGGCGAAGCGAAGATTCCGGCCTGGGACATGATCCGCTTTTCGGTCAATATCATGCGCGGCTGTTTCGGCGGCTGCAGTTTCTGTTCGATTACAGAGCATGAGGGGCGGATCATTCAAAGCCGCTCCGAAGAGTCGATCCTTCGGGAAATCGCCGATATCCGCGACAAGGTTCCCGGTTTCACCGGCATCATCTCCGACCTCGGCGGCCCGACCGCGAACATGTATCGCTTGGCCTGCAAAAGTAAGGAAATCGAGACGGTCTGCCGTCGACCGTCATGCGTCTTTCCCGACGTCTGCAAGAACCTGAACACCGACCATTCGTCGCTGATCGGACTTTACCGCAAGGCCCGTGCCGTTCCGGGCGTCAAGAAAATCCACATCGCTTCGGGTCTGCGCTACGACCTCGCGGTCAAGAGTCCCGAATATGTGAAGGAACTGGTGACCCACCATGTCGGCGGCTACCTGAAGGTCGCGCCCGAGCACACCGAGACCGGGCCGCTCGACAAGATGATGAAGCCCGGCATGGGCAGCTACGACAAATTCAAGGAGATGTTCGACCGCTATTCGAAAGAGGCGGGCAAGGAACAGTATCTGATTCCGTACTTCATCGCCGCGCATCCGGGTACGACCGACGAAGACATGATGAATCTGGCCCTGTGGCTGAAGAAGAACAAATTCCGCGCCGACCAGGTTCAGACCTTCCTGCCATCGCCGATGTCGCCTTCGGCGACCATGTATCACACCGACTTGAACCCGCTGCGTCCCATCCGTCGGACGGGCGGCGAGGTCGTGTTTTCTGCTAAGGGCATTCGCCAGCGGCGCTTGCATAAGGCATTCCTGCGCTATCACGATCCTGAGAACTGGCCGCTGCTGCGCGATGCGCTAAAGAGCATGGGCCGCGCCGACCTCATCGGCCCCGGCAAGCATCAGTTGATACCCTTGGGTCAGCCCATCGGCACCGGCCGTGCCGGCGGCGAGGGTCTACGCGCCAGCCGTAAGCATGGTGCGCAAAGCTTCATGACTCAGCACACAAGGCCGGCCCGCCCAACCGGGCGTTAACCCTGCGTGCCCCTCGGACGTGAGGGGGTAATTGCAGCCGCACATGCGTTAGCGTCCCTTGTCCACTGTCGGGACACAGGTCGCTGACCGGCTGAGGCTGGAATCGAAAAAACAATCTGTTTGTAGTTCGGATCAGGGTTAGGTCGGGCTTAAACCCGGGGGCCCTCGGCCGCGTGGCCCCTTTGCTCTGGGCGGAAATGTCGTCGGCCCAATCTTGTAAACGGCGCAGAGAAAGTTGCGTCAGATCCATCAGGCGAGCCAATTGCGCGACCTGACGGCCCCACCGGGCAATCGGCTGGAGACCCTGAGGGGCAACAGCGCTGGGCAGCACAGAATTCGGATCAACGATCAATGGCGCATCTGTTTTATTTGGAAGGATGCAGGCGCCGAAGCGGTCGAAATTGTCGATTACCACTGAGGATAGTCATTATGCGCGACCTTCCCCCGATCCATCCTGGCGAACAGCTCCGTGAAGAGTTCATGACGCCCCTGGCGCTCACCGCATATCGGCGTGTCAGGGATATCGGGGTGCCCGTCACGCGCATTCAGGAAATCGTGGCCGAACGGCGCGCCATCACCGGCGACACGGCTTTGCGTCTGGGCCGATATTTCGGAACGACGGCCGAGTTCTGGCTGAACATGCAGCGGGATTTTGAGCTTGAAACTGCCGCTGAGAAACTAGGCAACAGGCTGGTCTCCGAAGTAAAGCCGCGGGCGGCTTGAGGTGCTCCGCTGGGTGATTCGCCACAGGACTGCGATGGCGCTGCTCGTCTTGGTGATTGTTCTCGCGGGATCGGAGGTTTTGATATGGAAGTTCACTGTAACAATTCGGCGCTCACTTGCATCAAAGACTGAGCTTGGTGATTCTCAGGCAGACAGCCGGCAGTATGACCGCGTCATCGATGACTTCGACTAGGCAGTCCGTCTCGACCCAAAAAATGAAATCGCATTTTATGGAAGCGGTCGCGCCTATGCGAGAAAGGCGCAATACAAGCGAGCTATCGCCGAATTCGATCAAGCCGCTCTCCTCGATCCCAGCCAAGCCGCGCCGAGGCGGATTGGATAGTGGCACAGCAACTGGACGGGGCTGCAGCCGCAGCGCCTAAATAGGCCCAAATTTCCATCCCAGTTGGCATCCCGTCGGCTCCGCGCTATCAACGCCTCATCTGTATTTATTCCGCCGTCCAAGGCTGCCTCCCATGACCGATACATTCCCCGACCGTCTCTCGACCGATCCGAAGAGTCCCTATTACGACGGGCCGCTTCTGGAGCGCGGGGTCGGCATCAAGTTCAATGGGGTCGAAAAGACCAATGTCGAGGAATATTGCCTGAGCGAGGGCTGGGTACGCCTTGCGGTCGGCAAGACGATGGACCGGTTCGGCAAGCCGATGACGATCAAGCTCAAGGGCACTGTCGAACCCTATCTGCGCGAACCGGAATAGGCCGCTCAAACCGCCAAAGCGTTATTGGCGATCCGCTCCCGCCCGGTTTATGATCCGCCCAAGGGGGCCGCTGGCGAGCCTCCTATGGGAGGAGGCCGCAATGGCACATGGATTTGTTCTCGACCCCACAACCGCGCGGGCGGATGACATTACGTCGCCCGGACCTGACGCCGGACCGCTTGCCGGCAAGGTGATCGGTATCCGCGTCGACCAGATGTGGCGCGCCTGGGATTGGATCAGCGAAATCTGGGCCGATGAATTCCGCAAGGCCGGTGCCGCCGACGTCAAATTCTGGCGCTCCTGCGGCCGTTCGGGCGAGGAGGGGGAGCGGATGGACCGCGAACTCAAGGCATTCCTTGCCTCCATAGATATCGCTGTCGTCGGGCTTGCCAACTGTGGCTCCTGCACCGGTTGGACAGTCCATGACGCGCTTGCCGCCGCCGCGACCGGCCTGCCGACCACCGCCATCGCCACCGCCAATTTCGAAGAATTCAGCAAGACCATCGCAAAACGCGGCGGGCGCTCAGGCCTGCGCGTACATGTCTTGCCCTATCCGCTGAACGAGCGTTTTCGCGAAGAGGTCGACCCGGTCGGGCGCGAGCATTTCCAGAAGCTGATCGTCACGATGGGTGCTGAGATCGATGCCCAGAATCGGGCAGCGGCATGAGCATTGTCACCATTGCGCCCAGCCACGCCAAGGTTGGCGCCCCGCCGAAACAGATCGTCAGCCGCGACTGCGGACCCGACGGCTGCGAGATCGATTGGCTTGCCAGCCCTCGTCACGAGGCCGATCTCGATATCGCCAACTTCACCGCCTTCGCCATGGAAAAGGGCTGGGGCGACGGGCTGCCCTTGGTGCCGCCTACGGAAACGCGGGTGCGGACTTTCCTGTCCCTCAACAACCGCTATCCCGATGAGGTTATCGCTCTTCTTCCGCCGATGCGGGCGGAATGCACGGTCGAGAAAATCGTCATCAGCGCGGTGATGGCCGGCGCCCCGCCGGAATCCCTGCCGCTGCTGATCGCCGCTGTCGAGGCGGTGGCCGAGCCCGATTTCGAGCTTTACGGCATGAACGCAACCACGGCCTCGGTCGCACCGGCGCTCTTCATCAATGGTCCAATCCGCGACCGGCTGGGAATTCCCTACAAGCACGGCTGCTTCGGCGGCGCCGCCAGCGCGGCTGCGGCGATCGGAAGGGCGCTGCGCCTCATCATGCGCAATGTCGCAGGTCAGGTTGTCGGGGTGACCTCGCAGAGCACATTCGGTTCCCCCGCCCGCGTCACCGGTCTGGTTGTGGGCGAATGGGAGGAACGCTCGCCTTGGGCGCCGCTGGCTGAGCGCCGGGCGGGGATCAAGGGTGACGCCGTTACGACCTTCGGCGGCATGGGCACGATGAATATTCTCGACACGACCTCCCAGAGGGCGGCCGAGTTTCTCGAAATGATCGGAAAATCCGCAGCTTATGCCGGAACCAACGGATTTTCTCCTGCCGTTCCCTTTTGCGAGGTTCTGATCGCAATCAATCCGATCTGCGCCCAGATCATCGGTCGCGAAATGCCCAATATCGAGGATGTCCAGGAGGTTCTTTGGAAGAACGCCAGCCTGCCCGCCGACTGGTTCGAGCATCTCCATCGCGGCCAACTGGAAGACCAGGGCCGTATCCGGTCCGACGGTCGGGTCTATCTGACACCTGAGCCTAAGGATGTGGTGGTCATGGTCTGCGGCGGCACCGGCGGCCTCCACGCTGCCGTGGTCCACAGCTTCGGAACCTCGCTCACCCAGACCCGCGCGATCCTTTAGTGAGCATCGCCTTTATCTTCGCCTCCCCCCATGAGGGGGAGGTCGGCGCTTTGCGCCGGGTGGGGGGTGATGGTTCGGCTTTCACCCTGATTGAGAGAAGGGGGCGGCTTCAGCCCCCAACCGGACCTTCGGTCCCACCTCTCCCTCAAGGGAGGACGCGCTCATGAGCATCGCGACCGATATTCCCGCTGCCGACCCTGCCAACAGCAATGGCCGCCTCTACCCTTGGTTCGTCGTCCTGTTTCTGATGCTGCTGCTGACCTCCAGCTTCATCGATCGCACAATATTGAGCCTGCTGGTCAAGCCAATCCGGCAGGATCTGCACCTGACGGATACTGAATTCAGCTATTTGGCTGGGCTTGCTTTCGTGCTGCTCTATACGACCACAGGCATTCCGCTGGGATGGCTCGCCGATCGATGGAGCCGGCGTTGGCTGATTGCAGGCGGGGTCGCCGTCTGGTCGGTAATGACGGCCAGTTGCGGTCTGGCCGGCAGTTTCTGGCGGCTATTCGCATCGCGCGTCGGCGTCGGCGTCGGGGAGGCGACATTGTCGCCCTGTTCCTACGCGCTCATATCCGAATTGTTTCCGCCGGAACGCCGGGCTCGGCCATTGTCGGTCTTCACTTTGGGCATTCCGATCGGCTCGGGTTTGGCGCTGATGATCGGCGGCTCTGTCATTCAGGCAATCTCGGCTGTCGGTCCCATCGACTTGCCCTTCGTCGGCTTTACCCGGCCCTGGCAGAGCGTCTTTCTGATTGTCGGTCTGCCCGGCATCCTACTGGCCCTGCTCGCCGTGTTGATCGTGCGCGAAACGCCCCATCGCCTCGCGAAAACTGCGGCCGACCAGCCGAGTTTTGGCGCGGTACTGGGCTTTATCTGGCAGAATCTCAGTGTCTACGCGACGCTTGCGCTCAGTCTCGGCTGCTTCGCCATCTATGGCTACGGCGGCAACGCCTGGATACCGACCTATCTGCAGCGGGTGCATGGATTCTCAGCGGCGCAGTCCGGCCTGTTTTTCGGTGGCTCGGTGCTGTTTTTCGGCGTTCTGGGCAGCATCGCCGCCGGTTGGTTCACCGACCGGATGAGCCTAAGGGGACATTCGAACGGATTTACCGCGACGGGCATGGCCTACGCCTTCGGGATGGTTGTCACCGCGTCGCTCGGCACCGTTATTGCCGTGCCTTGGCTGTCACTCACCCTGGTATCGCTCTCGGCCTTCTTCTCCCTGACCTGGGCCGGGGTGAATGTCGCAACGCTTCAGACCGTAACACCCGTTCGCATGCGTGGTCAGGTTTCCGCGACCTATTTGTTCTTCACCAATATGATCGGTCTCGGCCTCGGGCCGACCAGTATCGCGGCTTCCACCGACTATATATTTCACCGCGACACGGCGGTGGGCTGGTCGATCTCCCTGGTTGGTACGATCTCGATGGTGCTGGCCTGGGGAATCTTGCGGCTAGGGCGCGGCGCAATGGCCCGGCAGTTGGAAGCCGTGAATGCCGATGGAGCCGCCTAAGCGCCCAATACAGACGGGTCGCCCTGCATCATGTGCCAGACGACATCGCGGCGGACGATGCGCCAACCCTCGGGCCGCCGCTCCCATTTGTCGATATATTCGCCGTTCGAATCCAGAAATAGATGCTCCTTATCCTTCGCGCCCTGGTGGCGGGCTTGGACATAGGCGCGACTGATGCCCGTGTCTCCTGTCACCGTGACGAAGACACTGCCCAACAAATGCTGCGACGGACCGCAGGCATCCAGAAAGCGTGAAAACTGCTTCGTCATCGCCCTAATGCCCGATTGTTCCACCCCGTCGCCATAGTGAAAGGTAACGTCTTGCGCGAAGACCTCGGCGACCGAACCCCATTCACGACCGTCCAGAATTCGGGCAAAGCGGTTCAGCCCCTGGATTATCGCGCGCTCGTCCCACAATGTCTTCAGGTCCATGGTGTTTTCTCCCATTTGTTGAAATGCCGCCGATTGTTGCCGGTCGGCGGCCTCTGTATATCCTTGATACATAATATCGTTCAGGCATTCTCTTGGTTGAAGAATCTTGGGGTGTCTCTGGATTCTTTGGGGCAAATCGAATGTTTCCGTACTCGGAAATTAATGTCGTTCAACTGACGCCCATCCCAGCGAGATCGGCCTGGTGATTCCTATTCGCAGTCGAGTGGTTGCTGTTTTGCTTGGCGTGGCAATGTCCCCATCCGATCCGCTTCATGCTGCGACACTGGGCGTGGTCGCGGCGGAAAATATGTACGCCGATGTGGTTGCACAGCTTGCCGGGCCGGATGTAGCGGTCGTTAGCGTCCTCAACAATCCCGCACAGGACCCGCATCTGTTCGAAGTGAACGCAGCGACCGTGATGCGGGTCGCTGGGGCCGGTTTGGTCGTCTATAACGGCGCCGAATACGATCCCTGGATGACCAAGCTGTTGTCGGCCACACCGGGGATCGATCGACGGGTCATCGTTGCGGCCGACCTTGCCCGCAAATCCGCAGGCGATAATCCGCATTTTTGGTACGACCCAACTTTTATGCCGGTCATGGCAAATGCGATCGCCGCGGCCCTGATCGACCGTGATCCGGATGCACGTGCCGCTTATGAGGCACGCCTCAAAGTCTTCGACGAGGCCACAGCGCCGCTGACTGCGAAAGTTGCGGCGATGCGGGCCAAATATTCCGGCGTGCCGGTTACCGCAACTGAACCTGTCTTCGACTATATGGCTCGCGCGATTGGCCTGCAGATGCGCAACCCGGCCTTCCAACTGGCCGTGATGAACGATACGGAGCCCAGCGCCCGCGATGTCGCGGCTTTTGAGGACGATCTAAAAAATCATAAAGTAAGAGCCCTGCTCTTCAACATCCAGGCGGCCAGTCCCTTGTCCCGGCGGATGCAGCAGATTGCGGAAGAGGCAAAGGTGCCGGTGGTTGAAATCAGCGAGACCGAACCGCCGGGGATGCATTACCAGGATTGGATCGCGGCCGAACTCGACGCGCTGGATGTGGCCCTGTCCGGGTCCAGGCCATGACCGCAATCGCGCTCGACCGGGTCACGATTTCGATCGGCAATCGGCGCATATTGTCCGACGTTACCCTGACCATCGAAGATGGTGAATTCATCGGCATGCTTGGTCCAAACGGCGCCGGCAAGACGACTTTGATGCGGGCGATATTGGGTTTGGTTCCGGTGACGACCGGGACGATCCGCGTTCTTGGCGCGCCGGTCGGACGCGGCAATCGCGCTGTCGGCTATATGCCGCAAACCCGCACTTCTATCGGCGGGTTTCGTCTCAGCGGCCGCGATTTTGTTGTCAGCGCCGCCAACGGTCACCGCTGGGGCATTCCCTGGCCCGCAAAGGCGGATTACCGAGAAGCAGACCGGGCGCTTGAGCTTGTCGGCGCGAGAGAACTGGCGATGCGGCCGCTGGCCGAGACCTCGGGCGGCGAACGTCAACGTCTGTTGCTAGCCCAGGCGCTCCTCGGTAGTCCTAAGTTGCTGCTGCTTGACGAACCTTTGATCAGCCTGGACCCGCACCACCAGGCGGATGTCATCGAACTGGTGCGCCGGCTGCAGAAGGATATCGGCATTGCCGTGCTGTTCAGTGCGCATGAGCTGAACCCGCTGCTCGGAACCATCGACCGCGTGCTTTATCTCGGAAATGGGCAGGCTGCCCTGGGGCCGGTCGACGAGGTCATCACCAGCCCGGTCTTGTCGCGTCTTTACGGTTCGGCCATTGAGGTCATCAGGCTGAATGGCCGCATCTTCGTGATGTCGGACCAATATGAGCTTGAGCGGGGCGAGCATCTGCATGAGCAGGGCCATGCCCACGGGCACGACCATGCTTAAATATGATTTCATCATCAATGCCCTGGCCGCTGCGGGCATCGTCGCCGTCGTCGCGGGCGCTGTGGGGTATTTCCTGGTCCTGCGCGGCCAGACCTTTGCCGGTCATGCCTTGTCCCATGTCGGCTTCGCCGGGGCGACGGGCGCGGTGCTGATCGGTCTGTCGCCCTTCTGGGGGCTGGTCGCGCTGACTCTTCTGGCCGGGCTTGCGATGGGCTTTCTCGGCGAGCGCGTCAGCGGGCGGGACGTTGCCATCGGGATGGTACTGTCCCTGTCCCTCGGCCTGGGCTTGCTGTTTCTGCATTTTTACACGTCTTTCGCCATCCAGGCGACCGGTCTGCTGTTCGGCAATGTCTTCGGTGTCGACAGGGCAGTCGTCTATACTCTGGGTTTTATCGGTCTTACCTGCCTGATCGTACTCGCAGTTATTACGCGTCCACTGCTGTTCGTGACCCTGCAGCCGGAACTGGCCGAGGCAAAATCCGTGTCGCCGCGCCTGCTGTCTGTCCTGTTCATGGCAGTCGTCGCTCTCGCAGTCGCAGAGGCGGCCCAGATCGTCGGCGTTCTACTCGTCTTCACCCTGATGGTAGGGCCTGCCGCCGCGGCCCAACGCCTCTCTAGCCGGTTGGGTTTGGGTGTACTGCTGGCTGTCTTGCTCGGTCTGGGCGAAGCTTGGCTGGGCATTACGCTTGCCTACTACACCGATTGGCCCGTTAGCTTTTGGATCACCGCGCTCAGCGCAGCGGTGTATTTCGCGAGTGCCGCCAAGGGAAGTTTGGCTGCGGCTGCCTAGGACTTCAAGCCTTTCGACCCGGCTGCAACCGCATCGTAACCGGCGAACCAATCGTTGCGTTTTTCAACATCCGAACTCGGATAGGGGTTGGAACTGCGCGCCTGTCCCGCCTGCGCAGCCTCGCTTCCTTCTTTGCGGGCGATTTTCGATGCTTTTGGTCGCTTTGACATGCGCGCTTATCGCTTGAAAAATCGACGGGTTGCAACGACAAAATTGTGCTTAGGATTCCTAATCCACATAGTATCGAATAGACCACCATCTTTGCAAAATGTGCAAAGATGGTGGTCTATAACGCACACTTATCGTCAGCGTCGCACTGGTCTATCAATGCGGTTCGGCTGCGCTCAAGCGCGACTGCGTGCGGGAAGGGAAATATTATGAAATTCGGTCTGTTCTACGAACACCAGGTGCCGACGCCTTGGGAAGAAGATTCCGAAATGCGCGTTATCCACGAGGCGCTCGACCAGGTCGAACTTGCCGACAAGCTCGGCATCGATTTCGTCTGGGAAGTGGAACATCATTTCCTCGAAGAATATTCTCACTCCCCCGCGCCGGAGGTTTTCCTGGCTGCCTGCTCTCAGCGCACCAAGAATATCCGCCTCGGCCATGGCGTCATGCTGATGTCGCCCAACTACAATCACCCGGCCCGCGCCGCCGAGCGCATTGCCGTGCTTGATCTGGTCTCGAAGGGCCGCGTCGAATGGGGCACGGGAGAATCCGCCTCGGCGCTAGAGATGGAGGGGTTCGTGCAGAACCCCGACCAGAAGACCGCCCTATGGGCCGAGGGTGCGGAACAGGCAGCGAACATGCTGGCGATGACGCCCTATCCCGGCTTCAAGGGCGAATTCTTCTCGATGCCGACGCGAAATATCGTGCCCAAGCCGGTGCAGAAGCCGCATCCTCCGATGTGGCTGGCCTGTTCACGCCGTGAATCGATCCACCGCGCCGCGCGGATGGGGCTGGGGGCGCTGGCCTTCGCCTTCGTCGAACCCGAACAGGCAGGGCATTGGGTCCAGGAATATTACGACATCATCAAGTCCGACCAGTGCGTGCCGATTTCCCACACGGTCAACCCCAATATCGCGATCGTCAGCGCCATGTCTGTTCATCATGACGAACAAGAGGCGATCAACCGTGGCCGCGAGGGCTTCAAGTTCTTCGGCTATTCTCTGGGCTATGTCGCGGCCTATGGCCAGCACACGCCGGGCCGCTCCGAAGTCTGGAAGAAGTTCAAGGAAGTCGAAGCGACGATCCCCGAGAATTCCGGCCACGGCGGCATCGGCACCCCGGAGCAGGTGCGCGAGCAGTTCGAGCGCTATGAGCGCACCGGCATGGACCAGATCATCTTCGTTCAGCAGGTCGGCAACAACAAGCACAGCGATATCTGCGAATCGCTGGAGCTGTTCGCCAAGGAATTGCTGCCCGCCTTCAAGGAACGCGACGCCATCCGCCAAAAGCAGAAGGCGGAAGAGTTGGCCCCCTATATCGAAGCCGCATTCAAGCGGAAGAAATATATGCAGCCCCTGGCCGACGCCGACATTCCCCTGGTCGAATCCTATGGCCGCCGCAAGAACATCGACATCAGCGTTTCCAAGGCTGAGGTGCTGGGCGAGCGCGGTGGCGGATTCTCCATTCCGTCATTCGACCCGCATGCCAAGAAAGGTCTCGACCTCGGCGGCCAGATCGTCGTCGACCCTCATGCGCCGAAGTCAGACGCAGCGGAGTAGGCATTAACGCCCTTGCCTCTTGGGGTGAGGGCGTGAAACTCAAACAACTCATTCTTGCAGATAGCAACCATTCTTCGATAGTTTGCGTTGCAGAAGTCGAAAGGGTGGGGATGGACTCGACCGAAGCCATGCGGGTTTTCACCCGGGTTGTCCGCGCCGGCAGCCTGTCGGCGGCGGGCCGCGCCATGGGCATGTCCTCGGCCTCAGTCTCGCGAAAGATCAGCGCACTAGAGCAAAATACAGGGGCGCGACTGCTGGAGCGGACCAGCCGCAAGATCGCGCTGACTCAGGTGGGAGAGCTGTACTACGAGAAAGCCTGCCTGATCCTCGATCATATCGACGCTTTGTCAGACGCCTTGTCTGCCCATCAGGGCACGCCCAGCGGGCAGTTGACCGTTCATACGCGTGTCAGCATTGCCAGCGCTTTTCTGACCGACGCTCTGCCGCAATTTCTCAAACTCTATCCCAATATCAAGCTGCGCTTGTGGTTGACGGAGGAGCCGCGCGACGTGCTGGACAGCAAGGTCGATGTCTCGATCCGCATCGGTGTGCCCGATGAGCCGGCGATGATGATGCGGCGCCTGTCGTCTGGCACGGACCGGGTCCTGTTTGCCTCGCCCGCCTATCTGCGTAATCACCCGCCGATCCGCCATCCCCAGGACCTGCTGCAGCACAACTGCCTGTCGATCCCGCAGGAGGGCGACATGGAGGATGGACAGTCGAGCTGGTTCTATCGCGACGTCAGCGGTGTACGGGAACTGCGCGTCAGCGGCAGTTTGCAGGTGAACGATGTGCCGATGCTCCGCAATGCGGCGATCGAGGGGATCGGCATCGCTCTCCTGCCGACCTGGATCGTCGCTGACGACCTCGGTCTGGGACGGGTCAAGCGGATATTGCCGGAATTTGACATGACGCCGACCGGTTTCGACCCGGCGCTTTATGCCGTGTTTCCCCGTACGCCGCAGATGGCGCCCAAGATGCGCGTTTTCCTGGATTTTCTGGTCGAAACCTTTGGCCGGCGCGAACCGGATCTGGCACGCATGACACGCGAGGTTCGCGGCGCAATCACCCCTACCTGTGACATTATCGAAATGGATTTCTAAGGCTGTTCAAGGCCACATATTACGAACAAGGGGAAGACTATGGGATATTTGAACGGGAAGGTCGCGCTGATCACCGGCGCGGGGCAGGGCGTGGGGCGCGGCATCGCGCTCGCCATGGCCAAGGAAGGTGCGTCAATCGCTATCGCCGGGCGTACACAGAGCAAGATCAAGGACGTCTGCGCTGAAATCGCCGCATTTGGCGGCCGGGCAGTCCCGATCCTGGGCGACGTGAAACTCGCCGCCGACGTCACACGGACAGTGGCGCAGGCAGTCACCGCGTTCGGCGGTCTCGACATCCTGGTCAACAACGCCCAGGAGGTACCGCTCGGCCGGCTGCTCGAGGCGCGGATCGAGGATTACCAGACCGGCTTCGATTCCGGGCCGATCGCCACTCTGCGCTTCATGCAGGCCTGTTACCCGCACCTCAAGGCGCGGGGCGGCGGGTCGATCGTCAATCTGGTGACGGCCGCCGCCGTGCGCTGGGACATGGCAGGCTACGGCATGCATGGCTCGGTCAAGCAGGCCATTCGGTCTTTGACCCGCGCTGCGGCATCCGAATGGGGGCCCGACAATATTCGCACCAACAATATCGCGCCCGAGGCCCTTTCGCCGGGATTCGCAGGCTGGATGGAATCCGATCCCGAAGGCACGGCGGCATTCATCGCCACGATCCCGATGGGCCGTGTCGGCGATTGCGAGCAGGATATCGGCCGCGCCGTCGCCGCACTCTGTGGCCCAGATATGCAGTATATTTCCGGCGCAACGATCCCTGTCGATGGCGGGCAGGCGAACTTCGATTGAGGCGCGCCTCAAAGCCCGGGACGGGTGGAGCGCAGCGAAACCCATAAGGAAACTTGAAACACTAAGNNCTAAGCCGTCAAGACATCAAGTTAAGTCCGAAATCCTGTTTCGTCTCGGGGCCCTTGGCGCCTTCGTGCATTGGTGTTTCCTCTTTTCTTGTGGCTCGATCGATGAGTTACGTTGCGCTCTGCCCGTCCTGCGCGGACAAAGAAAAACCCTCCCAGACCAGGGGAGGGTTCGGTCTTTTTTTGAAGTAAAGCCGAAGCTTACTTCTCGGCCGGCTTCTCGTGGTGGCCGCCGAATTCGAATCGCATCGCCGACAGGACCTTGTTGGCGAAGGTCTCGTTGCCGCGGCTTGAGAAGCGGCTGAACAGGGCGGCGGTGATCGTCGGGGCGGGGATGCCTTCATCGATCGCGGCCGACGCCGTCCAACGGCCTTCGCCAGAATCCGACACGCGGCCGGCGAAGTTCTCCAGGCCCGGACTCTTGCGGAGCGCGCTGGCCGTGAGGTCGAGCAGCCAGGACGCGACGACGCTGCCGCGGCGCCACACTTCGGCGACTTTGGAGACGTCGATGTCGTACTGATAATGCTCCGGGAAACGAAGCGGCGAGGTTTCCGCGTCCACCTCGTGCGTCGCCTTGCCGATGCCGGCATGCTTGATGATATTGAGGCCTTCGGCATAGGCCGCCATCAGCGCGTATTCGATGCCGTTATGGACCATCTTCACGAAATGGCCGGCGCCCGAGGGGCCGCAATGCAGATAGCCCTGCTCGGCGCGCGAAAAGTCGCCGCTGGCGCCGGGGGTGCGGTCGATCTCGCCGACGCCGGGGGCCAGCGTTTTGAAGATCGGGTCCAGATGCTCGATCACATCGTTCTCGCCGCCGATCATCAGACAATAGCCGCGCTCAAGGCCCCATACGCCGCCCGAGGTGCCGCAATCGGCGTAGTGAATGCCGTCGGCCGTCAGCGCCTTCGCGCGGGCGATGTCGTCATGGTAATAGGAATTGCCGCCATCGATGATGATGTCGCCCTTTTCCATGAACGGCTTCACCTGGGCGATCACGGCGTCCACGGTCGCTGCCGGGACCATCAACCAGATCGCGCGCGGCTTGGAGAGCGCCTTCACGAAGTCTTCGATGGTGGCGGTGCCCTTGGCGCCCTTGCTAACGAGGTCCGTCATGGCTTCAGGCCGGCGGGCATAGACGACGGCCTCATGGCCGGCTCTCATTAGACGTTCGACCATATTGGCACCCATACGCCCGAGACCAATCATTCCGAGTTGCATTTCTTTTCTCCGCGTAGGTTCGTCGAGGGGACTGAATTCGCGCCCGAATTACTCCGCGCCAACCGGGCCGATGTAAAGCCAAAATCACATCGATGCCCGTAGAATCCAAGCAACAGTCCCTTGCGCGACCGGCGGCCCTTATTCCCGGCGATCGGCAGGCTTGCGCAAGGCATCGTCGTCGCGATCGAGCTCGCACCACATCGCGTTCAGGATGCCGGCGGCACAGGCGAAGGCAAGACCCAATATCCAAGCGAAATACCACATGGCAGTTTCCCTTCAATAAGAATGATCTGATGTGGCTTCGACGCTGGCGACGGTAACCTTGCCGCGGATCACCCGATAGACCCACCCTGTATAGGCGAGCACGATCGGCAGAATTACGATCACGACGACCAGCATAATCGCCAGCGTCAATCGGCTAGAAGAAGCGTCCCACACGGTCAAACTGGAATCCGGATGGCTGCTCGACGGCATCAGGAATGGAAACAGACTGATTCCGGCCGTGGCGATCACCAGCGCAGAGGCTAGCCCTGTGAGCAGGAAGCTCAACACCGGACGCTGTACGCGGCTCAACATCGCCAAGCCGACAACCGGGAAAACCGCCGCGGGCGCCAGGAACAGTGCCGGGGTTCCGATATAGTTGGCTTTCCAGCCCCCGGCCCGGGCTACGACATGCTTCAACAGCGGGTTCGACGGTCCGTCATGGGCGATTGCGGGGACGATGGCATATCCGTCGATGCCGACGAACAGCCAGATGCCGCCTAGCGCAAAGACCAGCAGCAACACTGCGCCGGCGATGACCACGACCTTGCGCGCCCGCGCTGCGATCTCACCCTCGGTCTTGACCGTAAGAAAGGCCGCACCGTGCAACGCGAACATCGCCACAGCGGTGACGCCGCAGAGCAGCGCGAACGGTCTCAAAAGCCCGAAGAAGCTGCCCTCATAGGTAAAACGCAAATCCTCGTCGAATTGGAATGGCGTGCCGAGAAACAGATTGCCGAAAGCGACGCCGAAGATCAGCGGCGGAACGAATCCTCCGATCGCCAGACCCCAGTCCCAAAAACTGCGCCATCTTGCATTGTCGAGTTTTGATCGGAAGGTGAACCCGACCGGCCGCACGATCAATGAGGCCAGCACCAGGAACATGGCGAAATAGAAGCCCGAAAATGCTGCGGCATAGAGAAACGGCCAAGCAGCGAAAATCGCGCCGCCTCCCAGAATGAACCAGACTTGGTTGCCCTCCCAAACAGGTCCGACCGTATTGAGCATCACCCGCCGCTCGACGTCTCGCTTGCCGATAATCGGCAACAGCATCGCAATACCCAGGTCGAACCCGTCAGTGACGGCAAAGCCGATCAGCAATGTTCCCAGCAACAGCCACCACAGGATGCGCAACGTCTCATATTCGAACATCGCCGCCTCCTATTCCGCCGCTTCGCGCGTAGGGTCGGCCTGTGGACCCAGCCCGATATATTTGCGCATCAGGAACAGGTCAGCGCACAGCAGCGCTGTGTAGAAGATGAAAAAGCCGACAAGGCTGGCCTCGACGCTGGAGGCGGGGACATTCGATGCCGACAGGAATGTTGGCAATACGCCCTCGATGGTCCATGGCTGCCGGCCATATTCTGAGATGATCCAGCCTAGCTCGGCCGCCACCCAGGGAAGCGGCAGCGACCACAGCGCTGCGTGTAAAACGATAGGAGTGGTCGCGATGGTCTTGCGCCAGTTGAGATAGAACACCGTGCCGAACAAAATAATGAACCAGAAACCGAGCCCGACCATGACGCGGAAACTCCAGAACAGTGTCAAGACATCGGGGATCGTATCGTTTGCCGCCTCCCGGATTTGCTGATCGGTCGCATCGGTGACGCGCGGCGTATAGCGCTTGAGCAAAAGTGCGTAGCCCAGGTCGGCTACATGTGCGTCCAATGTTGCGCGAAGCTCGGCGTTGGATCGGTCCTGCTTCAGCTTGGTCAGCGCATCGTAGGCGATCATGCCGTTGCGGATTCGACCCTCGGTATCGGCGACCAGGTTCTTGATGCCAGGAACCACCTCATCGACCGAACGGGTCGCGATCAACCCCAGCAGCCAGGGAATACGCACGGCATAAAGAGTCGTCTCGCTCTTGATGTCGGGTATCCCGATGGCGGTAAAACTGGCCGGCGCCGGCTCGGTTTCCCACATCGCCTCGATTGCTGCGATTTTCATTTTCTGGTTTTGGCTGGCGGTGTAGCCGCTCTCGTCGCCCAGAACGACGACCGACAGGGCCGACGCCAGCCCGAATGCCGCCGCCATCGCCAACGAGCGCTTGGCGATCTCCAGGTGACGGCCGCGTAGAATATAGAAGGCGCTGACCGACAGGACGAACATCGCTCCGGTGACATAGCCGGCGCTCACCGTATGTACGAACTTGGCCTGCGCGACCGGGTTTAGCAGGACCTGGGCGAAATTCGTTACCTCCATCCGCATCGTTTCGAAGTTAAATCGGGCGCCGACCGGGTCCTGCATCCAGGCATTTGCCACCAGAATCCAAAGTGCCGACAGATTCCCGCCGATGGCGACGGCCCAAGTGACGATGAGATGTCCAAGCTTTGAAAGTCGATCCCAGCCGAAGAAGAAGAGGCCGATGAATGTGGCTTCAAGGAAGAAGGCCATGACGCCTTCGATCGCGAGCGGCGCGCCGAAGACATCGCCGACATAATGCGAATAATAGGCCCAGTTGGTGCCGAACTGGAACTCCATGGTGACGCCAGTGGCGACACCCATGGCGAAATTGATGCCGAACAACGTGCCCCAGAATTTCGTCATCTCGCGCCAGATTGGGCGTCCGGTCATCACATAGACGCTTTCCATCATCGCCAGCAAAATAGAAAGGCCGAGGGTCAGTGGAACGAACAGAAAGTGATAGAGCGCGGTTATGCCGAACTGCAGGCGCGAAAGCTGGACGATATCCAGTCCGGTCATGGCGCATTACCTCGCGGGTTGGATAGAAGATGTCTGGATACTGCGTCGGCGTCGATTTTCGGGCGTTTGGAAGGCGCGAAGAAAAGCGTGAAAAGAGCGGCCAGCAGGAGGATCTTAGCTGCGATGACCCACGAGATTTCCTGCCGCAACGCCCATTTACGCTTCATGCATTCACCTTGTTAACTTGGTTTGTCGGCCCATGAATCCATGATCTTCACGACCAATCCGGCTTTGTCCTCCGCTGCGCGGACCGTTACGAGCGTTCCGCCGCGCTTTATGTCCTCGACATGCCGCGCTGCATGTTCTTCGCTTACGCCCAGTCCGATCAGCGCGCCCAGAAGGCTGCCTGCCGCTGCCCCGGCCCCGGCGCCGGTAACTGCTGCGACCAGCCAGCCGGCCGCGACGACCAGCCCGATGCCGGGAATGGCCAACAAGCCCAACCCGGCCAAAAGACCGGCGCTGCCGCCGATGACCGCGCCTATGGCTTCTCCGGTCACCGCCCCTGCGGCTGCTGGCGTTATGTCGGGATCGTCAGAGGTAATATTGTTTGCTTGATCGCTGCCCGTAATCAGGCTGATGTCGCCATGGGAAATGCCGGCGGCTTCAAGATCCACCACGACCTTGGCAGCATCGTCATAGCGTTCGTAGAGTCGGATTATCGTGCGCATAGCGTGGCTCATGTCGTTTGAGTGAGGGGGTGATTTACGTCAATAACCCCGACACAAAGATTTCGCTTATCCCGGAGCATCCGGAATAAGAACTGCAGCGCCCTCGAACCGGCCATGACGTAGATCATCGAGCGCCGTATTTGCCTGCGAAAGCGGATAGGTCGTCGTAACGGTATCGATCGGCACTTCCTTGGCCAGCGCGAGAAATTCCTCGGCATCGCGACGCGTCAGGTTCGCGACTGAGCGAACCACCCTTTCCTCCCATAAGATTTCATAGGGAAAACTTGGAATGTCGCTCATGTGTATTCCGGCGCAGACCACCGTCCCGCCTTTGGCGGTGGCGCGAAGCGCCGCCGGGACCAATGAGCCGACAGGCGCGAAAATAAGAGCGGCATCCAGCGGTTCAGGAGGGGCCTGCTCCGATGGGCCAGCCCACACAGCACCCAGTTTCCGGGCAAAGGCCTGGGTCGCTTGATCGTCGCCACGCGTAAATGCGTAAATCTCACGACCCTGATGTTTGGCGACTTGCGCAATGATATGCGCCGCGGCGCCAAAGCCGTAGAGCCCAAGTCGCTTGGCATCGCCGGCCATCCGAAGAGCCCGGTATCCGATTAGGCCGGCGCAAAGCAGGGGGGCCGCCGCGACATCGCTATAGGCAGGCGGCAAAGCAAAGCAGAATCGCTCGTCGGCGACGGTCATCTCGGCATATCCGCCGTCGATCTGGTATCCGGTGAAACGGGCGCGGTCGCAGAGATTCTCGCGGCCCGACAGGCAAAAGGGACATACGCCGCAGGTCCAACCTAGCCAGGGCACACCGACCCGCTCACCTGGCCGAAACCGTTCGACATCTTTTCCGACTTCCGTGATCGTGCCGACAATCTCATGACCGGGGATCAGCGGCGATTTCGGGTGCGGCAACTCTCCGTCGACGACATGCAGATCTGTCCGGCAGACCGCGCAGGCATGCACGCGGATCAGCACCTCATGGGGTCCTGGTCTTGGCGCCGGAACATCTTCGGCAACCAGCGGCAGGCCTCGCTGTCGATTGAATATCATCGCCCGCATTGTGCTCGCCTTAGAAAGATGATTTTCGCCAATTCCAAGACAATCGATCAAATTTCCCCGAAAGGCAAAGTATGAGCGCTTTTCAACACTAAGTCGCGTTGCGGTCGGATTTGTTCCACCTGATCAATATAAATCAGTAGTGGAACGATGCCTTGGGAACGGCTGTTCGCCCCTGTTCAATATTAGCGAAGGCAGCGCCTAAGCGTTGCTCTTGGTTCGCGGTTCGTCACTCGGGCAGGCCGATGGTCCGCCCGATAAGTCCGCTGGGCGGCCCTGCGCTGGTCCCGATGGCGGCCTCCTGCGATTCTTCGGGCCTAACTGTGTTTTTTCTGCTGCGTGCAGGTTGCGAACACCGCATTGTAGAGCCTCATAAGGCGTGCGGAGTAAACCGCAACATCGCCAATGGGGAAAACCGAATGTCTGTTCTAGGCGGACGACAGTTGCTGATCGACGGCAAATGGCGCGATTCAGTCTCGGGAAAGGTCTTCGAAAGCCGCAATCCGGCGACAGGCGAGCTCCTCGCTACTGTGGCCGAAGGCGATGCCGCCGACATCGATCTGGCGGTCGCTGCCGCCAGGCGTGCCTTCGAAGGGCCTTGGAGCAAGGCCAAGCCCTATGATCGCCAAAGATTGCTGCTGAAATTCGCAGACCTCGTCGAACAGCATATCGAGGAACTGGTAACACTCGACACTTTGGATATGGGCGCCCCTATCGCCGGTGCGCTCGCCAACCGGCAGCGTGTTCCAAGTATGATCCGGTACTACGCCGGTGTGGTTAACCATCTTTACGGCGAGACCCTACCCAATTCCGCGGCGGGGGAGATATTTACCTACACGACGAAGGAGCCGGTCGGCGTCGTCGGCGCGATCATTCCCTGGAATGGGCCGATCGGCACGACGATCTGGAAAATATGCCCGGTTCTGGCTACCGGCTGCACCGCAGTTTTAAAGCCGGCGGAGGAAACTCCTCTGACCGCGCTCAGACTAGGCGAATTGCTCCTTGAGGCAGGGCTGCCGGACGGCGTTATCAATATCGTCCCGGGTTTTGGTGCAACGGCCGGTGCCTCTCTGGCGGCCCATATGGATGTCGATAAGATCGCCTTCACCGGCTCCCATTTTACCGGACAGAAGATCGTCCAGGTCTCGGCCGGAAACCTGAAGCGCCTGTCGCTGGAACTGGGCGGCAAATCGCCCGACATTGTTTTCGCCGACGCGGATCTTGATGCGGCCGTGGCCGGAGCGTCGATGGCGGCCTTCGCCAATTGCGGCCAGATCTGCACCGCCGGCACGCGCCTGTTCGTCGAACGCAAGATTTACGATGAATTCACCGCCCGTGTCGCCGAATTCGGCAGGTCTTTGCGGATCGGCAATGGTATCGACCTAACCACCCAGATCGGGCCACTTGTGTCGCAAAAGCAGCTTGACCGCGTGACCGGCTATATGGCGATCGGCAAACAGGAAGGTGCGCGCACCGTATCGGGCGGTGAGCGCCTGACCGAAGGCATACTGGCGAACGGGTTTTTCGTACAGCCCACCGTGTTCGTCGACGTGCACAACGAAATGCGCATCGCTCGAGAGGAGATTTTCGGTCCGGTTATTTCGGCTATCCCGTTCGACGATATCGACGAGGTCATCAAGGGCGCCAACGCGACACAATTCGGGTTGGGCAGCGGCGTGTGGACCCGTGATGTGGGCAAGGCCCATCGCCTTTCCAAGGCAATCCGCGCAGGGGTTGTCTGGGTCAATTGCTATAACGTCTCAGACCCGGCCGTGCCGTTCGGCGGCTACAAGATGAGCGGCTATGGCCGTGAATCAGGTCGTCAGCAGCTTGACGATTATCTGAACGTCAAGTCGGTCTGGATAAAGACGGCGTAAAGGCGGCGCGCATGTCGAACGCAATGTGGCAGGCGGACCCGGATTCAGCCACCCTGGTCGTATTCAGTCTGCGCTAAGGGTTGGAAAGGGGGTACATAATGGAAAGTAATCATCTCACGATTGAAGGCGAGATCCAGGCCCATAGTGTAAGGGTGCAGGTTCGCAATTACGGACCGCCGTCGCCGCGGTTGGAATTGGTCACCGCTTGGCCGGACTATTCACTTGTCCGGTCACTCGGCCCAATCAGCTATAGCGCCAATACGGGTTCAAGCCGCTTCCTGGGTTTCGGCGAAGTTTTCCTCGTTCCGGCGGGGGTGCCGATAACATACAAGGGCCTCGGCGGCCCTTACCGTCATGTTTCTTGCAGGCTTGATGCAAGAACCTTCGAGGCGCTTACCGGTCTTGACAACGGCTGGGACGACGGGATGTTGACCGCCTGCCGCAATATCCGAACACCTCAACTCAATGCGGCTCTGCTCAGGCTTGCCCAGGAAACGCTGGCGCCCTCATTTGCTTCCGACATTCTCGTCGATTCGCTGGTGAATGTGATGACCGTGGATCTGGCCCGTTATTTTCGTCAGGCGCTGGGTGAGGCGCCGAAGGCCAAAGGTGGTCTGGCTCCCTGGCAATTGCGACGAATTGAGGAGCATGTGGAGGACTCTCCCGAGACCTCGCTGTCGATCAGCCATCTTGCCGAACTCTGCGGGATCAGCAGCGGCCATCTCATGCGAGCGTTCAAGCAGACCACCGGCGAAACCGTTCACAGCTATGTCGACCGGGTGCGTTTGACGAAGGCCCAGCGCCTTCTGTGCGAGACCAAGCTCCCTTTGAAGACAATCGCCGCTGAACTCGGCTTCAGTACGCCCAGCAGCTTTTCGTTTGCTTTCAGACGGGCGACAGGCGGCACCCCAGCAAGCTTCCGCGAGCAACTGCGCAAGGCTGCTTCGCGACCGTCGATTGGTTCGAAAACGCACTAATTTTCCGATTCCCAACACGAAGCAAGGAAGGGTACGGCGGCGGCGTTTTGTGCGCTTGCCTAAGGCGCGGCTGTCCGCCTAGGGTCGCTTTTAGAGGCGACGATGGCGCCTTCGTTTAATCTCGAAGGGTGTGCTGTTTTTGATCGAATTCGATCCCTATTCGGAAGAGTTGTTCGACAACCCCTTTCCGGCCTATCAGCGACTGCGGGACGAAGCTCGGGACCTCTATATCGAGAAATATGACTGTTTCTTCCTGTCGCGGTTCGAGGATGTTCACAACGCTTGCCGCAACAAGAGCTTCAGTCATGCACGCGGTACCACGCCGATGACCCTGCTGCAGGGCTATCCGCCGCCGGGTCGCGCCCTGTCCAGTATGGTGCCGCCCGAACACACGGCGCTTCGGGCTACCTTGAACCCTGACTTCTATCCCGATGCCGTGCGGGCAATGGAGGTCGAGGCGCGCACCGTCGTGCGCGGCTATCTCGATGAGTTGGCGCCGCAAGGCACGTTCGACGCAAACGCAGATTATGCTCAGCGTCTCGCAGTCTACCTGACATTGCGGATTATTGGCCTGCCTCTGGAAGATGCCGATTGGGTTGCCGCGCAAGTTAAGCTCGCCTTCAATCGCGCACCGGGCATTCGTGGTCCGACCGAGGCGGCGAACCAGGCCAATAAGAACCTTCAGGACTATGCCTGGAACGCCATCCGTGAACGGCGCAGCAGGCCTCAAGGCAGCGGTGTCCTCGAGAAATTGATGAATTTCGAATTCCAGGGAAAGAAGCTCCCGGATGAGGAACTGATCTCGAACATATTCCTCTTCATCATCGGCGGCAGTGAGACGGTCCCCAAGGCATTCGCCGGAGCTGTCTATCAGATGCTGCAAAATCCGGGTCAGCGCGCCGAACTGGCGGCCGACCCGTCACTTGCCCAAGATGCTTTCTGGGAGGCGTTGCGGACCGACATGCCCACGTTGATGCTTGGCGCGACAGCCGAAGTCGACACGGAAATCTGCGACGGTACCAAAGTGCGCGCCGGACAGAAGATCATGCATCTTTGGGCCTCGGCCAATCGCGACGAGCGGGAATTTCCAAACCCGGATCGGTTCGATATCCATCGCCGCGCGACGCGAATCGTATCCTTCAACCCTGGGCGTCATATCTGTCTCGGCATCCATGTCGCGCAATTGGAGGGGCGGGTCCTGCTGCAGGAACTGCTGGCGCGCGTTCCCGACTACGAGGTCGACGAAAGCCGCACAGTCAAACTGCGCTCGGAAATGTTCCGCGGATTCCAGTGCTTGCCGATCACCTTCAAGCCGTTTTGACCTCGTGAGCAATCGCTTCGAACATCTACTGGCGCCCGGTCGCATCGGTTCGATGGACCTGCGTAACCGCATCGTCCATGCCCCAATGTCGCTGGGGCTTGGGGCGGGCGACGGCACCTGCGGCGAACGTTATCTGGCCTATTACGCCCAGAGGGCCAAGGGCGGAGCCGGGCTCATCAATATCGGCACCGTCTCGGTCGGCTATCCGGAGGGCGCAGTAGACGCCAAGCAGATTGCGGCTTCGGACGATAAATTCCTGCCCAACCTGAAGACTCTCGCCGACCGCGTGCATGCACATGGCGCAAAGATTGCTCTTCAGCTCAATCACAACGGTGTACAAGCCGGATTGGATCGCGCTCTGGGGCGGCCTCTGGCGACGCCGTCGCAGCCTGTGAGCAAGCGCGGCGATCTTGCCGATATTTATCTGCCTGAGGAACTGGCTGCGCTTGCAGCCGGCAATCCGGTCACCGGCGAGGTTACCTACCAGATACTCGACGCTGCAGGCATCCGGCGGATCGTCGACATGTTTGCTGCTGCTAGCTTGCGCTGCCAAAAGGCAGGGATCGATGCGGTCGAGATTCATGCCGGTCACGGCTATTTATTGGCCGGATTCCTGTCGCCGGTGACAAATTTGCGCACCGATGAATACGGTGGATCGCCTGAGAATCGTGCCCGATTTCTGGTCGAGGTCTTGCACGCGGTACGAGCCATTGTGGGCCCCGAATTTCCGGTCTGGTGCAAGCTCGATTCGACCGAGTTCGAACTGGACGGTGGAATTTCTCTCGAGGATGCCAAGATCACCGCGCAGATTTCCGAAGCGGCAGGTGCGGATGCGATCAGCGTCAGCGCCTATTCCGACACCTCGAAGGCTGTGACGCATTCCGGTTCGCATACGCCGCAACAGCCGGAACTGCTCGTGCCTAATGCCGAAGCGATCAAACGCGTGGTCAGCGTGCCGGTTATCACAGCCGGTAGGATCGAGCTGGCAGATGCAGACCTGCACATTCGGCAAGGCCGTTTCGATTTCGTTGCCTTCGGTCGCAAACTGCTGGCCGATCCCGATCTGCCGCGCAAGTTGACGCACGGCAGGGCGGATGCCGTTCGTCCCTGCATCTATTGCTACAGCTGTATAAGCCAGGCCTATTTCCGTCGGCCGGTCATCTGCACGGTCAATCCGGAAATGGGCTTTGAATTCCAACGCGCCTCGACACCAGCCCCACACGCCAAGCGTGTCGTGGTTGTCGGTGGCGGTCCTGTGGGCATGGAAGCGGCGTTGCGGCTGAAGGGTAGGGGACATAGGCCGATCCTGATCGAGAAGTTGGACAGGCTCGGCGGGGCGTTCGTCGGGGCGGCGATCACCTACGAGCCTAACGACCGCTATTTGGCATGGCTAAAGCGTGAGGTCGAAAATGAGGGCATCCAGGTCTGCCTCAATTCGACGGCCACGACGGACACCCTGACCGGGCTGAATCCCGATGCGGTGATCGTGGCCACCGGCGCGGCGCACGACTATCCGGCCATTGCTGGTATCGACCGCTCGAACGTGATTTCGCTCAAGGCACTGCTGAGTGCAGCAAACGCGACCCCACTGGGCCCGAATGTCGTGATCCTAGGTGGCCAGGTTGTGGGTTTGGAACTGGCGGAATGGCTAAGCCGCAGGGGTAAAAAAATATCGGTCTTAGAGACGGAATCAAAACTCGGCGCAGGTTTGGCGATCGTGCGGCGCGCCCGGATTTTGTTCGAGCTCAAGCGAGACGGCGTCGCGCTCTATGCAGGCGTAGGAGACATAGCGGTCCAGGAGGACGAGGTTGTCTGGCGCGATCCGGATGGCCAGGTGCAAAGGGTTGCGGCCGACAATGTCGTCGTAGCCACCCGCGGCGGGGCTGATCTGGCACTGGCCGAACAACTTAAATCGTCGGGATTTAATGTTTTCAGCGCCGGAGACTGCAGCGGCGAATTTCATCTCGAGGCGGCGATCCGGTCCGTGGCCGAGATAGTCGATCGGCTATAGATGCTTCAGCGCATCCAATCGCTGTCTGGCCTTTTCGATAATCGGCCCGACCTCATCGAATCGCTTTGCATAGCGCCAGAGTGGCAACTGCAGATGGGTCGCTCCAGCGGCAATGAAACTCGGCGCTTGGGCGAAGGCGGCATCCAGCATCCGATCGATATCGTCGCCGGGGAATGTCGGCAACGCCGCACGAATGCCCAGGCTTCCTTCCACCAGCCCATGGGCGACCTCGGCCGCGCGCAGATGGTCGCGGCCTTGTGCAATTTCGATAGCGCTCAGATTGCCGAATGGCAGCCATCCCTGACCCAACCGCGCTATGCGTTCGGCAGTCTTGCGGGTTGGTGGCCCTGCCAGCCAGACCGGAATATCCGCGCCTAATAGCGGTGTCGGCTGGCAATAGAGCCGCTCGAAATTGACGGTCGACGAATGGAAGCTCGACGGGCCGCCGGCCCATAGAGTACGGCATGCGCCCAGCGTATTCTCAAGATGCTCCATAGCCCGTGGCGGCTCCACTCCGACTGCCATCAGTTCCGGTATGTGCCAGCCTGAGCCCAGCCCCAAATCGAGCCGGCCTTCGGAAACATGGTCCAGCGTTGCAACCATTTTCGCCAGGACAATTGCCGGCCGCAGGGGCGCGATCAGAATGCCGGTTGCCAACCGTAATGTTCTTGTGCGCCCCGCGATTGCGGCGAGCGCCACCAGCGGGTCGGGATAGTTTTCATTCGGCTGAAAAGGAAATTTGGCGGCCTCGCCGACACCTTCGATAACCTGCGCCAGGGCGACATGTTCGCTAAAGACTGCCTGATCGGCGCCGGCCTGCTCGGCGACGAGCCCCATGTCGACCAATCGTGCGTTGCGACCTTCTGTCAGGTGATCCACATGCGATAGAAAGATTGACAGATGAATGCGCCTTGTCATTCCGCGGCCTTGAGCACGTGGCGGGGACCCAATCGTCCTGAAATGATGGTCGACAGGGCGATCGCTAAGCCGCCGGCGCCTAGCAGCAAGCCCGTGATCATGAAGATCGCATGATTACCGAAACTCGCTCGGATCGGCGCAACGAACAGCGGATTGAAGAAATGCCCAAGAAACATCGAAGACAGCAGAAATCCGATCGCCTGGGTACGCTTCTCTGCGCTGACCCGGTCCAGTACGCGGGCGATCATATAGGGAATGACAAATCCCGCTCCGAAGCCGGAAATGACGATACCGGCAATCTCGACCGGTATGACGTGAACCAGGCCGATCACCGCGTAGCCGACGCTCAATAAACCTATGGCGAAAACGATCGTCCAACGGTTCAGCGCGCGATAGAACCAGCCGAACGAGAATGAGCCGACGATTCCGATGATGGAGGACAGCGCCAAGATACGGGACAGGCTGACGGGGCTGGTTAATCCATCCTCCTTCAGCAGGAACCCCATTTGGAACGACGGCATTGTATGGGCGATCGAGAGCAAAGTCGTCAGCCCATAGATCGGCCAGAGCGACAGTACCGAAAAATGTGCGCTCACGGGTTGGGTCGGCGCTTTGCCCAGCGGTTTGCGGAATGCGGCTACTGCAAGCGCGGCCACTCCGAAGGCCAGCATGTACATCCAGAAGGGCGCCCTCCAGCCATAGGCTTGGCCGATCATGCCCGAAAGTAGAACTGTCACCAGCGTACCGGTGGAGCTGATCGCCGATCGGATGCCGATAAGTCGGGCGCGCCGGGCCCCGGTAAAGCGGGCACCCAAAATCCCGGTCATTGCGGTATCGATATTTACCGAAGCAAAGCCAAGGGCGAAACGCACAGTCAGGAACAGGCCGATGCTGTCTGCCACCAATGCCACAGATCCGGCCAAACCATAGAGGATCAACCCGCCGAGAAGCTGCTGTTTTAGGCCGAAGCGAGTTCCCATCCAGCCGGCAAGCGGCCCGCCAATCGCCATGCCGAGCGGCGCCATGGTCAGCATTAATTGTGCCCCGAATATGCCTTGGCCCTTGGCGCCAAAGTAATCGGCGATAAAGGTCAGCGACGGAGTAACGGTGGTAAAGGTCAGCGTCGCCAGAATTCCGCCGCTCATCAAAACGATAAGCATAAGGATAGGCACCCGGCTTTCATCTGCCACTGCATTTGCAGCGGGCTCATTCATAGCCGAATCGCTTGGAAATACCGCCATCGCCATCACTTCCCCGTGCCCTGCACTCTAAACGCGCAGGGTCGTTGACCACATGATAGCAGGCACCGTGCCGTTCCGCCGAGACGGTTTTTCGGTCTCGATCCGCCTTGGTGTGCAGAAGGCAGACTGGAACGCGGCTTTAGTTCACCGCAATAATTGCGTCGCGCAGCTCATAGCCGACGGTCAGCGTATTCCATTCCAGGGTCGGTGGCTTCTCCAGGCGCAGGCCGGGCATTTTTAACAGCCGCTCCAGGAAGATTGCGCTTTCTTGCAGCGCGACTGCAGCGCCGGGGCAGCGATGATTACCATCTCCGAAACTCATGGATCCCATCAGGCCCTTTGTCTCAGCGCGCTCCGGTACCAGCTGATATGGGCATTCGCCGGCTGCCACCGGGTCTGCGTTCGCAGCTCGGACGTCCATATCGATCAGTGTGCCCGCGGGAATATGCGTGGTCTCGCCATCATGCTCGAACGTCAGGTCGCATTGGGCACGCCGGTAAAGTGCGCCGACCACCGGTTCAAGCCGCAAAATTTCTTCCAGAATGGCGATCCTCTCGGCCTCGTCGGTTCCGACGAATCTGGCGCGCAGTTCATCCTGTTCGAGAAGGTGCCAGGCCGCCATGACAATGAATTCCCGTGTCGTCACCATGCCGGCTGCACCATAAGTCATGCATTCGGTCAGGATTTCCCTGTTGGAATATCCCTGGCTGATCAAATGCGAAATTACATCCTCTTTCGGCGCGCGGCGGCGCGAACGGATTGCCGGTTTCACGTCCAGCCAGTAAAAGCCCAAAAGATTGAGATTGTTGAGAATCCTGCCGAGCATCGCGCGAAGCGGGCTGATATTGCGCTTCACGCCCCGGGTGAAGAAACTATTCAAACGCCGGGACATCCCTGCCAGCGAACTGTCAGTCAGCCCGATTATCTCGGCCGCGACAGCGACCGCCATCTCCAGGCTCATATCGGACAGGTCGGCCCGGCCTGCCGCTTTCAGGCGGCCCATCAGCCGGTCGCTGAGCATATTCATCAGGTCGCGATAGCGGCTGGTCACCACTCTGGGCGCGAAGAAGCGCGCGCTCGCGGTGCGCTGCTTCTGGTGGACCTCGCCCTCCTGGAACAGGACCGGCGTGCTGCCCTGGGCGCTCGCCTTCATCACCAGATCGGCCATGAAGCCTGCCTGCCGCGTACCACCGCTGCGCAGAATCTTGCGCGTCAGTTGGAAGTTTTCGACCTTGATACCGCCGTTTGCGAGCTTTCTGGTGCGAGCTTCGCTGCCCGCTGCCGCAGCGGCGGACTTGCGTTCGTCGGTGCCCGGCTGGTAGGGGCAAGTCTGTGCGGTCTTAAGCGCCTGTGCCTGGCTCATCGTTACCCCATACTTATGATCCAATATAGATCATAAGTATGGCTTCGTTGCCGGCTAATCAAGCGCGCGAAGGCGAATTGCGGGAAGGAAACGAAAGTAATGACGGACCCCAGGGTTACCAAAACCCGTGCGGCTCTTGCCGAGGCGGTTCTCGCCTTGGCAGCCGAAAAGCCGTTTGCCGATGTTACGATTACCGAAATCGCGGAACGCGCCGGTGTCGGCTATGCGAGCTTCTTCCGCCACTACAAGGACAAGGATGCCCTGCTTTCGGATGTGGCCGATACGCTGGTCGACGATCTGATAGCCATCATCATGCCGGCGATGCAGGACGACGACACCGAAGCAGCCTCAATTGCGATTTGCCGATATGTCGACGAACAAAGGCTGATAGCACGCGCGCTCCTCGCCGGTGGCGCTGAAACGACCGTGCGGCGCCACATTGTAGCGCGTGCGATCGCCCAATCGACGATTTGGACAGACCCTCCGCGTGAGGAGGTACCACAAGAGCTTTTGGTGACCCATTCGGTTGCGGCAACTTTGGGGCTTCTGACCTGGTGGCTGGAACAGGGTATGGATATATCCGCCGAAACAATGGGCCGGGTCGTCAACCGACTTGTTATGGCTCCGGTGCGTACGATGCAGCGGATATAGGGGGCGGCGCGACGACTATGATTGCCGGATCGGCTCAGATGGCATCAAGTACGCAAAGAGGCGGGGGACAATGACAAATAAGACTTTGGAACAACGCATCGCCGAGATTGAGGCACGGGAAGAAATCAAGGAATTGCGGGCGCGATATGGCTGGTACGCCGTGCGAGGCCAATATGCCGGCATTGCAGGTCTTTTCGCGCCGGACGGGATTTTCGAGTTCGGCACGCCCTCCGGCCGCAACAGGCTGGTCGGCCGTGAAGCGATCTCCGCTGCATTGGCGCGACTGGTAACCCCATCGGCCGTGATGCCGATGCTTCATAACCATACGATTTCGATCGTCGGCGAGGAGGCCCACGGCACCTGCGCGATGGAATCGCGCGTTGCGCCGAACTATGCCTCGGGCTTCGTCGGTTATTACCATGACAAGCTGCATAGATTTGAAAGCGGATGGCTGTTTACAGAGCGGCGTTGGTTTCTTTATGCGCCGGTCTTCGAGGATAGCGGACTGGGCCTTGACGGTCTGCCTGTCGCGCCGTCGCGCTGATCTGGTCCGACTTTAGGAAAAACGAAGGTCCAATCGCTCCAGCCGCCGGACAAACAAGCTGGGTATCAGCACCGCACCGCCGTTGCCCAGCCATATCCGGTTGGTGTGCGCAAACAGCCTTTCCAGAACAACGCGCACCTCCTGCCTTGCCAGAGCGGCGCCGAGGCAGAAATGGAGCCCGTGGCCATAGGCAAGGTGCCGCCGCAAATTCGGTCGTTCCAGGTCCATATGGTCGGCGTCTTCGATGGCGGACTCATCGCGGTTAGCCGAGGCCCATAAAAGCTGAAGACGGTCACCTGGCTCCAGCTCGATTTCTCCCAGCCGACACCTGCGCATCACCACGCGATAATGGCCCTTGAACGGGGATTCAAGACGTGCGCTTTCCTCGGCCAAAGCCGGAATGAGGCTCGGATTCTCTCGTAGGCTCGTTTGCAATCCGGGCGTCTCCACCAGCAGGCGCAGCGTGTTGCCGATCAGGCTCATGGTCGTCTCAACTGCCGCGCCGTTCAGAACGAGCAGAATGTTACGCGCCGTGGTCGAATCGGTGACGCCGTTGTCGATCATTTGCGCCAGATGCCCTGTCATCCCGCAATTGGATCCGCCCCGCGCTTGCTCAAGCTGACGATGATATAGGCCGATAAAGCCACCGTTTCGGGAAGAATCTCGGCAATCTGTTGTATGGTGCGCGTACCGTGCAGCAGGTCACCGCCCTGCACGCCCCATTTCATGATTTGGCCCGCATCCTCGGCAGGAAAGCCCAGAATCCAGGTAACGACGAGTGCGGGCAGCGGGCCGGCAAGCTGCTCCATCACGTCGCCACCACCCTGATCCAGCAGAGGCCGCAGCAATCGGTCGACGGCCTCCACGACGGACGTTTCCATCTTGGCGATGGAAATCGGGCTGAGCCCGGGTTGCGCCAGCTTGCGATGGATGCCGTGCACCGGTGGATCGGCAGTTGCGATCGCGGCGCTCGCGATAACATCGAGCGGAAAATCCATCACCGCGGGCCGGCCGTCGTCACCTCGGACGAGAATTCCGGTCAGATTCGACGAAAAATCCTCGGTCCGGGCTACGGCTTCGACCACCAGGTCCCAACTGGCCACAAGGAAACCCCGCGTGCCGGGCACCTCCCAAACCGGCGCCTCGCGTCTCAACTTTGCGTAAAAATCATAGGGCGCATTCATCAGGTCAGGGTCGAGAAGATTGACCGCCGCCAAGTCGATTTCCTTTTGCGTGACGGCTTTCATCTTCGGCCCTTCAGTTCGTCGAACTGTGGATGTGCTGTTGTCAGTGTGGCACGCGGCGTTTCGTACACATCCAGGGGTAATATGCCGGCCAGAGCTATGACGGCAGGTGCCGTTCCCAGTCCGGCATCATCGAAATTCTCATTTGGCCAAAGGCTGACGATCGCGTCGGCCGGAAAGATACTGTCATCATAGGGGCGCACGATATCCAGCGTTACCCGCCTTAGGCTGTTGCCGGAAAACAACCTCAAAGCCCAGTTGTTTACGAAGGTGATGAAGGCGGCATGAGAAATATCGGGTGGGCGGGTCAGCATCAGAGCATATCGGCGCGCCGGTCCCATCTGGACGCCGCGCGGCGCCCCCGCAACCAGCCGCTCTTCGACTGTTGCACGGAACCCGTTCCCTGCCACGAAGCGATCCGCATCCTCTCGCAATATGGCTCCGGACGGGGAAGAGGCGAGCGCGGCGGCGGCCGCTGGATCGGCCAGCCAGAACTCCGACAACACGTCGAATCCCGGCTCGTCCGATGTGGCAAGATAGCTGCGGGCATATTTCATGAACTCCACATGCCGTATCGCCAGCGGCACATGTTTTGTCTCGTAGTATTCGCGAAACTGGTCGCGAGTCAGGCTGGGTCGTCGCCGGATAAGGGCGATGGTTTTCATGGAATGCCGCCTTCCCCCGTCTCCATCACCCGAGCCGTGCCATCAAGGTCGCAGGCCCCCGTAATGTCGCGCCAGTGATCCTGGTCGTTTCCGGCTCTGCCAGTTCGATTGCGGGATAGAGATCCAGCAGCGTGTTGACTGCAACAACCATCTCCCGTTTGGCCAGAACCGCGCCGATGCAGAAGTGGATCCCTGCGCCGAATGTCGTGATTTTCTTCGAACGGCGGTTGAGATCGAATGCCTCGGGCCGCTCGAACATGCGCGGGTCTCGATTTGCCGACACTACGCTCAGCAACAGATAGGTGTTGGCCGGAATAAATGCTCCGCGCCATTCGATATCCCGAGGGACCAGCCGTGGATAAAGTCCGATGGCCGGTTCCCATCTCAAGGCCTCGTCGATAGCTGCAGGGATCAGGCTACGATCCTCTCTCAGCTTTGTCTTCAGGCCCGGAACGGTCAGCATCGCCATGATGAAATTGCCGAGCTGCCTGAAAGTCGTGTCCGCGCCGGCGGGAAACAGCACGCGCAGAAACGAAACGATATCCACGTCTTTCAACCGTTCCCCGTCAACTTCTGCTCGTGCCAGCCGAGACAGGAAATCACCGCCGGTTCCTCGCCGCCGTTCATGGATGATCGGAGTAACGTAATCCTCGAACTCTCTGGATGCTTTCATCGCATCTTCCAACGCCCAACTCGATGCCGTCAGATCATGTGCCCAGCGTTTGAATTTGCGGTCGTCCTCGACCGGCAATCCTAATATTCGGACGATAACGGATATGCCGTACATCTCGGCAAAATCGCCGATGAGGTCGACGGTTCCGCCGCCGGCTGAAGTCAGCTTGCCCAAAGCCGAGCGCGCTTCCGGCGCCATCAGGTCGCGCTCGTAACGGTCGATTGCGCTGGCGGTAAAGGCCGATGAAACCAAGGCGCGATGCGTCCGGTGCTCGTCTCCAGTCATCGAAAACAGGCTCCGCCCTTGGGCCGGTTCGGCGAAACGCTTGGCGCCAGCGTGGAGCGGAATGTCCTTTTCGTCGCCGAAAGCAAAACTGACATCGTCGAAACGTGTCACCAGCAGGGCTTTCTCAGCATGGCGCATGACCGGAAAAAATCTGTCCCGTTCGCGCAGATCTGCCGTCAACTCTTGGATATGCGGCAAGAGATCTGTTGCGAAATCGACATCCGGATGAACGACCTCGCGCTCCATCGGCCGTTCGATGCCACTCATCGCTTCGTCTCCGGCAGGATGCGTTCGTGTACTAGATCGAGCAGTCTTTTATAGTCCGTCACCGTTGCAAGCCCACGGGGTGCCAGTGCGATATGGTCCAGCCCGGCATTGCGGTAGGCGCCCAGAGATCGGGCAATCTGGCTCGCCGATCCCATCAGCGGAAATTGCCTGCTGTCTATGGGTGCGTCTATGTCCTGGACCGTGAGCGACGCATACATCGATATCGGGACCTGTTCGAATGGCCGTCCTGCGGCTTTGCAATCCTGCGCAAGTTCCGCACGGGCGGCTGCGACTTGGTCCGGCTCCATGTCGATCAAATGCCAGCCGTCGCCGCGTTTCGCCGCGCGGCGACGGGCCGGGCTGTTTCGCCCGCCGATCAGTAAGGGAACTGTGCCGTTGACCGGTTTTGGTTCGAAACCGATATCACGTAACTTCCAGAATTCGCCGTCGAAGCACGGGTTTTGGTCGCGCCAAAGCACCCGCATCAGGTCGATCTGCTCGTCGAACAGCCTTCCCCGGTCGGACCATGACACGCCCAGAACCTCATATTCCTCTTTGATCCAGCCTAATCCGACACCCAGTCGCAATCGGCCCTGTGCCAGAACATCGAGGCTGGCCACCAACTTGGCGCTGATCACGGGATGGCGTAGCGGCAACAGATAGACACCGGTCCCAAGCAGCACCTTGGAGGTACGCGACGCTATGGCCGCAAGCGTGATAAGCGGGTCCAGAATCGGCCACGCATTCGGCAGGCTGTAATGAGGCTGGTTGGTATAGGGATAGGGCTGTGAAGAGACATGCGGTAGCACAACGTGGTCCACGACCCAGACGGAGTCGAAGCCCAGTTTTTCTGCATATTCGGCGATCTCGACAACTGCGGAGCCCGTCGCCAAGGCCCCGGTATTGGGAAGGCTTACCCCGATTAGCATTGCTTATTTCTTGTTCGTCGTTACCCAACCGTCACTATGGCAAGGTTGGGCCCGTAACCCAACCATTCTTGGGACTGAAAAATGATCATGCTGTCCCATTGGCGACGGATAGCACCGGAAAGCGTAAGTATGTTGGCTACTCTACATCGCGCACTCTTGCAGGATTCCGGGGTTGGCCGCATCCAACGCCGCTAGGGCAATGCTAAACTTGGGCAGCAGGGGGATTTCAATGGCTTTCGCCTTCGATGAAAACGGTGGAGACCGATCCGCCGACAGCGCGATTGCTGCAGTCGTCAAAGACATCGACCGGACTGTGGAATTCTATGGCCGAGCCTTTGGCATCGGTCCTTTCGAATTGCGCGAGGTCGATGTAAAGGATGCCGTCTGGCATGGGCGTCAGGCCCCGTCGCGCTTGCGCATCGCGTCCGCCCCGCTCGGGCCCTGCGAGATGGAACTGATAGAGGTTGTCTGCGGCCGTCCGCCCCATGCCGAGTTCCTCGACCGCTATGGAGAGGGCATGAACCATCTCAATCTCGACTATCGCGATGCAGAATCCTATCTCGGCCGGATGCTGACCTTGCACGTCAATGGCATTCATCATTTCTGGGGCTTCCCCCATTCCGGATTCTGCTATGTCGACAGCGAGGCAATTGGTGGAATTACTTTCGAGGTCATGCGCGGCAGCGGTCATGCCGGCAAGAAGGGGCACAATCATTTGGGCCTTGTCGTTGCCGACACCGATCGGACGATCGCCTATTTCCGCGACGTCATCGGTCTGCCCGAATTTCGTACCAACAGCTTTCCGATGAAAAATGCGACCTATCGCGACAAGCTCATCGACGCCTCGTTCAAGGCCAGCTTTACCGATCTGGGGAAGGGCAGCCTCACCCTGATTCAGCCGCTCGAAGGCGAAAGCCCCTTCGCAGATTTCCTCGGAAATCGCGGGGAGGGCATGCATCATCTTTGCTTGGCGGTTGATGATCGCGACGTTGCTGCGGCCGGTTTGAGCGCAAAAGGAGTCCAAGCCGTTTGGAGCAGCCGCGCGGCAGACCTGACCCTGTTGGACACTCAGGCAATTGGCGGCATGCGCTTCGCGCTTAAGTCCGCCACGACTTAAGCAGGTTCACCCGCCCATAAAGCCTTTTAGCGGCCCCATGTCGAAATAATCGCGCCAGGCGACGATCTTGCCGTCGTGAACCTCGAACACTCCCATCACCGGCAGTTCCAGACGTCCGGCCGGCAAATCGAAACAGTCGGTGCGTTCGTTCATTACCAAGCTTTTGCCGTCCGAGAGCGAATGATGAATACGCCAGTCGATGTGGCTCGCCGCGCTTAGGAACCCGCTCAGCATGCCGCGAATGGCTTCGTGCCCCTGAACCGGCGCAATCGGGATGTTGTGATAGACCGCGTCTGCGTGAAAATGCGACAGGGCGCCGTCCAGATCCTTTCGCATGCAGGCTGCGATCATCGCGGCGACGACGGTTTCCGGGTCGGCCATAGTAGCTTTCCTCTCGATAATCTTGTCTTGCTTACAGCCGGGCGATCACC